>NZ_JBLWID010000014.1:0-20404 GCF_048381515.1 Mycoplasma sp. 4463 | reverse complement strand
TGAAAAACACCCCAACATCATTGAGGTGTTATTATGTCTAATTAAACCTTCTGTCCATTTTTAGTGTCCCAGTTTAATCTAGTTGATTTTCATTTACTTTTGATTTAATTCTTTTCAAACTCTAACATACGAATCATTTTCATTAACTAAAAATTCTTCTATATCTTCAAAATTGAATACAAAGTATGTAATATCGCTATAGCTTTCTTTGTTTCATTTTCATAATTTAGGAGCAAACAACTCTCTTACACCATTAATAGCTAATCCTATAACACCATTATTCATAAATTTATTGAAGTCACTGTTTGCACCAATTTTTTTAAGTTCAAATTCAGTTGAGCTTCCATTATTGTCATATGCTTTAGTGAATAGTTTTGCATTTTCTTTTCATTGTATTTTGCTATTTTTAATTTGTTTAAGTAATTTAACAAATTTTGCATATTGTATAGAATACATAACAATATGAAAAATGAACATTAATGTGATTATTATGCAGCTGGATGCTATTATTAATGTATATAAAACAGATGTATCAAGTGAATCACTAATACTTAATTCTCTAGCTGCATATACTATATCCATAATAGAAAAGACAAGTGAAATAAAAATTCAAGCAGATAGCATAATAAATGGTATAGTGATATATTTAAAAATCTTTTTAGCTCCGTTTAAATACTTTTTATTCACAACTTTATTTTCTTCACTTCATTTTTGAATTTGTACTTGTTTATATGAATTTGTTAATCTTACAGTTTTTTGAATGAAAGAATGTGCAAAAGTTAGTATTAGAATTAAAATTGCAAAAAACACGGCTAAGATGAGTAAGTGAGCTCAAATTGGCAAATCGTTAAATATTAATTTCATTAAACTCCTTTATTTAATTATTATATTATTTACACGTCTTTTTAAAAATAAAAACACTCATAAAGAGTGTTTAAATTACATTTTGATGCTTCCGTTTGATCTTGGGTATGGAATTGTTTCTCTAATGTTTTCTGTACCAGTGACATACATAACTAATCTTTCAAATCCAATTCCAAATCCTGAAGTTAACATATGCCCAAATCTACGTAAGTCTAAGTATCATTGTAAATCTTCTTGGTCAATGCCTAATTCTTTTACACGTGTAACTAATTTATCATAATCAGATTCACGTTCAGAACCACCAATCATTTCTCCTACACCAGGTACTAATAAGTCAAATGCAGCAACTGTTTTACTATCTTCATTCTGTTTCATATAGAATGCTTTGAAATCTTTAGGGAAGTTAATTACTGCAACAGGTGCTTTATAAAGTTTATCTGTTAAGTATTTTTCGTGTTCTGAAGCTAAATCTAAACCGAAGTAAATATCCTTGTTTTCAAAAGTATCTGCAACTTTTTTAAGTTCTTCGATTGCTTCTTTATAATCAATGATTTTTAAAGGTGTTTCAACAAAGTGTTCTAATCTTTCGATTAAACCATTGTTTGTTACTTTATCTAAATATTCAATTTCAGTTTTGTTTTTAGCTAATGTGTTTCTTACAACCACTTTAAGCATATCGTCTGCTAAATGAATAACATCAAATAAGTTGTAGAATGCAACTTCAGGTTCAATCATTCAGAATTCTGCTAAGTGTCTTTTTGTGTTTGAGTTTTCTGCTCTAAATGTAGGTGCAAAAGTATAAATTTTGTTCATTCCAACTGCGTAACTTTCACCGTGTAATTGTCCGGTAACACCTAATGTAGCTTTCTTAGATTTTCCAAAGAATGGATCTTTTGATTCGTTATCCGAAACTATAAAAGTTTCTCCAGCTCCCTCTCCATCGTTACTTGTAATAATTGGAGAAGCCATTAAGAAGAATTCTTTTGAAATGAAGTACTTGTGAATTTCATGAGCTAATGTTGTTCTAACAAGCATAATTGCTTTAATTAAGTTTGTTCTGTGTCTTAAGTGTGGAATTTCTCTTAATGTTTCAAGGTTGATTTCTTGGTTTTGAATTGGATAATCTTCATCAACTTTTTTTACTGTAACTTCTGTAGCTACTAATTCAATTGGTTGAGGTGCATTTGGTGTTGCGTGCAATGAACCTTTAATAATGATTGCTGAACCAGGTTTAGTTTGGTCTAATAAGTCAAAATCAAAAGCTTCGCCTTTGAAGACAACTTGCAAGTTTGAAATAGTTGAACCATCGTTTACTTCAATGAAACGAATTTTTTTGTTTCCTCTGTTTGATGAAACTCACCCTTTAATAGTTACATCAGTTCAACCGTCAAAAAACTCAGGTCTTAATAATATTTTTTTAATTGAGTACATAAATTTCTCCTAATTAATTATTGGTCTTAATTTTAATTATTATCTTGTCTTTTGGACTATTTTTGTCTAATAAATCAAACATATGTGTCTCATTCTCAAAGAAAAGAACAAACTCATTTTTGTTTAACATTAATTTATTATCGTATGAATTCATTTGAACGAATTTAACATCATTATCTTTATTTTCATTCAAAATTTCATTGTTTATATTATTTGGATTTAAATCATAATAAACAACTTCTTTTGTATCAAGTAAATTAATATGAATATCAATAGTGCTATTATGGATTTCACCAAATAAATGGTTATAAAATGGTGTGTAATTAAGTTTCACTATTCTAATATTTTCATCAATATTAGTTACACCATATGGTAAATTATCAAAATCATATGAATTAATTAAATTCATTGCTTCACTTAAGCTACTATTGCCATAATCATATTTACCTACGTTGACAAACTTGTCATATATCATTGAAGCCTCCTAATAATATAATATTTTAATATTATATTATTTTTTACAACTTATGAACTTAAAGAAAATAAAAAGTATTTTCAGTTAACTTGATAATAAGAAAAACTACTTTTAAGCTAGTGAGTAAGCTTTAAAAGTAGTTTTATAGTTTAATTTATAAGAAATTTTGAGTTTCAAATAATGCTCTATATACTTTAACATAAACTTGCTTATCTTCTGATTTGAGCCAATCTCCAATTGAATCGAAGTTTAATAAGAAGTAAGCTAATTTTTCGATGTTAGCTCTGTTTTTCATTTTTCTTGAAGCTATATTAATAGGGAAAATTGAACTAAATGATTCAGCTTTACCATAGAACACAATAGGTTTTCAAATAATTAATCTAGGGTTTTTGTCATTAAATTTGAATAAGTTTATGTCAGACATTTGTAGTTCAGTTAATTCAACCCCTTCAAACATTTCTGCATTAGGACTAAATCTAACTTTCTTAGCTTTTTTGAATTCGTCATTTAACCTTTTCTTGAACACAAAAAAGTAAGGAATAATAAACAATGAAAAGAATTGTAAATAACTAATTGGTATAACAACTATCGGGAATAATATTTTATATATTTCATTGAAACGATCATTGCCAGGTAGTAAAAATAGTTCTAAAAATAAAACAACATATAAAGCTACGTGAATGAAAAATAACACTATTGCAGGAATAATAAGCTTGTTTTGGATAGTTTTCAATAGATAATCTTTACCTTCAAGGTATTTTATGTTTACCACTTTGTTTTGTTTATTTCAAGTTTTAAGTTGTTCAATTTTTACATTAGTTAATTTTAGAAGTGATTTGTAAAATAAAAGACCAGATTTTTCGAAAATAACAAATCAACCTAAGATAACTTGAATTATAGAAATTGCGATTAATGTAAAAGGCATATTTTTTCCTTAATATGATTAATATATTATTAATTATATTAAGTTTTTGAGATGAGCAACAAAAAACACAGCTGTTTTAGCTGTGTCATTGATTATTATAATTTAGCAAAGTGTTCTACTGTTCTAACTAATTGTGAAACGTATGACATTTCGTTGTCATATCATGAAATAACTTTGTAAAGTCTCCCATTTTCTGTTTCTAAAACATCTGTTAATTGAGCATCAAAGATTGAACCATATGTAGCACCAACGATATCTGAAGATACTAATGGAGCTTCTGTATATAATAATGTTTCACTTGCTGCTGCTTTAACAGCTGCGTTTAATTCTTCAACTGTTGGTTGTTTGTCTAAAACAACTGTTAAGTCAACTACTGAACCTGTAATTGTAGGAACTCTAAGGGCTGAACCACTTAAAACACCTGTAGCTTCTGGAACTACTAATCCGATAGCTTTTGCTGCTCCTGTAGATGTAGGAACAATGTTTTGTGCTGCTGCACGTGCTCTTCTTAAGTCTTTGTGAGGAGCATCTTGTAATCTTTGGTCAGCTGTGTAAGCGTGAACTGTTGTCATGAAACCGCTTTTAATTCCGAAGTTGTCAACTAAAACTTTAACAACTGGAGCTAAACAGTTTGTTGTACATGAAGCAGCTGAGATTAATTTGTCTTCGCTTGTTAAGATGTTGTGGTTTACGTTGTAAACGATTGTTTTAACATCTTTATCTGATGGAGCTGAAACAACAACTTTTTTAGCACCTGCTTTTAAGTGTTTTTCTGCACCTTCACGTTTTGTGAAGAATCCTGTTGATTCAACAACAAGATCAATTCCTAATTCTGCTCAAGGTAAGTTTTCAGGGTCTCTTTCTGATAAAACTTTAATTTCATTTCCATTAACAACAATAGCACCTTCTTTAACTTCAACATCAACTGGTAATGTGTGGTATGCTGTATCGTATTTTAATAAGTGAGCTAATGTAGCTGGATCTGTTAAGTCGTTAACAGCAACAACTTGCATATCTTTTGAGTTTGTTTGTAATAATCTACGTAAGAATAATCTTCCGATTCTTCCAAATCCGTTAATAGCAACTTTTTTCATAATTTTGCTTCCTTTCTATATCTAAACTAAACTTTTGATAATTTATAAAGCTATTTATAAATTGCTTATATATTATACTTTTTTTAAAAAAGTGTATTTATTTAATTTTATAAATTAAATATTAGCTTTTTATCTTTATGCAGCTTATGAATTAGTCTAAAAATTGAGTGTGATAATCTAACTTTTAATATAATTGCTTTATGAAAAATTCACAAACTATTACTATGTCAGTTAATGAGTTAACTTCAGTTTATGATACTGATAGTTCACTGAAACATTATTTTGAAGCTATTGAAAATGTTGGCATTTTAAATGCTGAAAAATATTGACTAAAAAACTTAAATATTTCTAAAACTGCAAACATTGCAGATTTAGGAACAGGTACTGGACGTTTTATATTTGGAGCACTTGATTTAGGGTTTTTAAACCTTGACGGCTATGATATTAGTAAAAATTCAATTAAAAAAGCTAAAGAATATTTAGCTCAAAATCATTCAAATAAAACTAACATAAATGTGAATTTTTATGAAGTTGATTTATCAAATTATAAATATCAAAAGCAATACGATTTTATGATCTTCACATTCAATTCACTAATGTGCATCCCTTATAGAATTAATAAAATTAATGCATTAAAAAATGCTTATACTGCACTAAAACCTAATGGATACATAGTTTTTAGTGCTCACGAAGCTAAAGGTGATATTAATAGAGAAAAATTAATTAAGCAGCAAGAAAAAGAAATTAAGTTTAAAAATATTTCTAACTGAGATAAAGGTGACTTTGTCTACTATCAGGAAGGACAAAAAGGTGTTTTATCTTATTATGATTTTGATGAAATTATGTCGCTTTTAAATGAAGCTGGAATTAAACAAATTTATAAATATGCACATAGAGATAGTTTAGGAAAAGAAACCAAAAATGCATTAGATTTTAGTGATAATGCTATCTATTATGTAATTAAAAAAGAAAGTTAATTGTTAATTTAGCAAATGACTTCTTTATTAAATTAAAGAAGGATTCATCTTGTAAATAATTTTAGCAATTAACTTTGTTTTTTGCTAACTTATGCTAAAATATTTTCTATGGAAACAAAAAAAGAAACTTCAGATTACACAAGATTAAAACCAAAACACGAACCAGTTTTAAGATCTACAGTTCAAGCTTACATTGAAACAGGAAACGCTGTAAGTAGTGCATATTTAGTTGAAAAATATAGTAAGGTACATCCTGAATTAGATTTTTCAAGTGCTAAAATGAGATACATTTTAGGTGAGCTTGAAGAGTTAGGTTACCTTATAAAAGAGTCAGGAACAAGTGGAAGAATTCCTACTTTATTAGGTCTTAATTATTATGCTAAATATCTTGCTAAACCACAGACATCTGAATTTGAAAACAAAATTGAAGCTATATTAGCAAACAAAAAAGTTGATATTAATAATACAGTCGAAAAAGCAGCTCAAATTATTGCAGATATGTCAGGTTATACAATGATTACAACTAATAATATCGATGATCAAACACTTCTTAAAAGTATTGATTTAGTTGTATTGTCACCTACAAAAGCAACAATTGTATTAGTTACATCAAATGGTGATGTATTTTCAAGAATTTTAAATATTGAAAATAACGAATTTAAAATGACTGATGTTAAAACAGCAGTAAGAATTTTCAAAGAAAGATTAGTTGATAAACCACTTTGTGAAATTCCTGAAACTGTCGCAATTTTAGAACCTATTTTAAAAGAAGCAGTTCAAAAATATCAAGAGCTTATCAACTCATTTGTTAGAAATGTTTTTGGCAACTTCAAGACTAGAACAAGAAATAAAAACAATGTTTATGGAAAAAATAACATTATCTTGAGTCAAAATATTCAAAGAGAAGACCTTTCAAAAATGATTGAGTTGATTGAAAATCACTCAATTTGAGAAAGTATTGAATCTCAAATTGAAGATGAAGAAAACATAAGAATTCAAATTGATAATTCAGGAACATATATGTCTAAGAAAATTAGCAATCATAATCAAATCACTGAAATTGCTATAGTAGGTGCTACTACTTCAAAATATGATGATATGAAGACTGCGCTTGCAATGTTGGAAAGAATTTTAAGCAATAAGAAAAAATAATCTTGCTGTAAAAATTAGGAGCAAAAGAGGAGAAAAATGAATAATTATTTAACAAAGGGAAAGATTTTTGAGGGTAATAAAATTACTGCTGAATTTGAGCTTTTCTTAGATTCAAAAGAAATTATTGAATTTAAAGGTAAAAAAACAATCACAGTTGGTAAAAATGAATACTTACCTGATTTTGACAAATATTTAATTGGTCAAAAATTTAATAAAAAATTAACTATTAAATTAGTGTTTCCAAGTGATTACATTTTTAAAGACTTTCGTGGTAAAAAAGCTTATGTTAATTTAAAAGACATAAAACTTCAGATTTCACACATTAAAAAAGAAGAATCAAAATCTAATGATAAAGAGAAAGAATTATTAGCTGCAGAAATTGAAAAACTTAATGCAGAAAAAATTCAATTATCTTCACAAATTGATTCTTTAAATGCAAAAGTTAAAGAATTAGAAAACAAAATTCAATTAGATCAATATACATACAAATTAAAACTTCAAGAATTAGATGGAAACTTCAAGCAAAAATATGAAGAATTAGTTACAAAAACTAATGAAACAAAAAAACAAGAAGTTTTAGAAAACAAAAAATATGCATTATCTAAGTTTTTAGAAGAAATCATGGAACCATATAACAATTATATGGGGGCTATGAATGCTGGTTTAAATTCAGATAATGAAGTTGTTAAAAACTACTGCTTTGGATTTTCAATTGTTGCAAAACAATTTGAAAATCTATTTAACGAAAATGGTGCCCAATTAATTGACCCAATTGTAGGTTCTGAATTCGATGCTCACACTCAAGAAGTTGTTCAAATTGAACACGATAATAATAAAGCTGACAATTCTATTATAAGAGTAGTTAGATATGGTTTAAAAATTGGTGATAGAGTAGTTAAGCCTGCATCAGTTGTTATCTCAAAAATAAAATAAAAAAATTTAGCAAATAAATTATTGTTTTGCTAAATTTCTGTTATAATATACTCAATTAAAAAGAGGACGAAAAAACATTTTATTGCAAAAGGAGATTAAATATGGCTAAAGAAATAGTATTAGGAATTGACTTAGGTACAACAAACTCTGTTGTTACTGTTATTGAAAATAAACAACCTGTTGTTTTAGAAAACCCTAATGGGAAAAGAACAACTCCATCAGTAGTTGCATTTAAAGGAGATGAAATTATTGTTGGGGATGCTGCTAAAAGACAAGTTGAAACAAACCCAAACACAGTTGTTTCTATTAAAAGATTAATGGGAACAGATAAAACAGTTAAACTAAATGGAAAAGATTACAAACCTGAAGAAATTTCAGCAATGATCTTACAATATATGAAAGATTATGCAGAAGCTAAATTAGGTAAAAAAGTAACTAAAGCTGTTATTACAGTTCCAGCTTACTTTGACAATGCTCAACGTGAAGCTACAAAAATCGCAGGTAAAATTGCTGGATTAGATGTTCTTAGAATTATCAATGAACCTACTGCGGCTGCACTTGCATTCGGTTTAGAAAAAACTGATAAATCAATGAAAGTTCTTGTTTATGACTTAGGAGGAGGAACATTTGACGTTTCTGTTCTTGAATTAGAAAACGGAACATTTGAAGTTTTATCAACTTCAGGAGACAACCACTTAGGTGGAGATGACTGAGATCACGCTATTGTTGAATGAATGATTTCACAAATTAAATCAAAATACGATTTTGATGTAAGAAGCGACAAAATGGCTATGTCAAGATTAAAAGAAACAGCTGAAAAAGCAAAGATTGACTTATCAAACCAATCAACAGCTGCTATTAACTTACCATTCTTAGCAATCACACCAAACGGACCATTAAACGTTGAATTAGAATTAAAACGTAGCGAATTCGAAGCTATGACAGCTAACTTATTAGATAGAACAAGAAAACCTATTGAAGATGCTTTAAAAGAAGCTGGAATTACAGCTAACGACTTACACGAAGTATTATTAGTTGGTGGATCAACAAGAATGCCAGCTGTTCAAGAAATGGTAAAAAGAACATTAGGTAAAGAGCCTAACCGTTCAATCAACCCGGATGAAGTTGTTTCAATTGGTGCTGCTATTCAAGGTGCTGTTTTAGCAGGAGACATTGATGACATTTTATTACTTGATGTTACACCATTAACATTAGGTATTGAAACACTTGGAGGTATTGCTACACCACTTATCCCAAGAAATACAACAATCCCAGTTACAAAATCTCAAATCTTCTCAACAGCTGCAGATAACCAAACAGAAGTTACGATTACAGTTGTTCAAGGTGAAAGAGAAATGGCTTCAGATAACAAATTATTAGGACAATTCAACCTTTCAGGTATTGAACCAGCTCCTAGAGGAATTCCTCAAATCGAAGTTAGCTTCTCAATTGATGTTAATGGTATTACAACAGTTAAAGCTAAAGACGTTAAAACAAATAAAGAACAATCAATCACAATTCAAAACTCTTCAAAATTATCAGAAGCAGAAATTGAAAGAATGATTAAAGAAGCTGAATTAAACAAAGAAGCTGACAAAAAACGTAAAGAAGAAGCTGAAACAATCGTTAGAGCTGAATCATTAATTGACCAAATTAAGAAAGCTAACGCAGAACAAGGTGACAAATTAGATGAAAAAGCTAAAGCAGAATCTGAAAAATTAATTAGTGAATTACAAGAATTAATTAACAAAAAAGATATTCCTGCTCTTAAAACAAAATTAGACCAAGTTGAAGAAGTTATCAGAAACTTCGCTAATGCATCAGCTCAACAAAATGCTCAAAATACACAACAAGCATCACAAAATAACTCTGATGAAGATGTTGCTGAAGTAGTTGAAGAATAATTTATATAGATATTAGGACACTATAGTGCAAACTATGGTGTTTTTATTTGCTTTTGTAATTAAAAAACTTAATAAAACCAATTTATTTCTATATTTATTGTTAATAAATATATGTTTTTATTAGATTTATAAATAGTGCATTAAATTGTTTAAAAATTTAATAAAAAAATTTTCATAGTATAAAAAATATACTATAATAAGTTAGCACAAGGCACCATAGCCAAACGGCCAAGGCATGAGTCTGCAAAACTTTGATTACGGGTTCGAATCCCGTTGGTGCCTCCATAAATGCGCCCGTAGCTCAATTGGACAGAGCGTTAGGTTACGGCCCTAAAGGTTACGAGTTCGAGTCTTGTCGGGCGCGCCAGATGTTGCTTTGCTTTGTGCGAGAAAATAAAAAATTTAAAAAATTTCGTTATAAAAATTAATTGTGTGTTATAATATTTACACCAATAACGAATGCGAGTGTAGTTTAATGGTAGAACTTCAGCCTTCCAAGCTGACTGTGAGGGTTCGATTCCCTTCACTCGCTCCATATCAGCGAGAAATCGCTGACCTCATTTGTTTTTTTGTTATGAAAGACAGCTCCCTTTTGGGAGTTGTTTTTTTATCTTTTTTACTTACTAAAATTTACTTATTACTTATAATATAAAAAAATATGAAGACAAAAATATATGAAGACAAAAATATATGAAGACAAAAATTTGTGAAAACATTAGAATATAAAGGTAATCATTGATATATCAATGATTTATTTATAAGTCTTTTAAATAAAAAGATGATAATTAAATCAATTTCTCAAATAATAACCTTTTTAATAATTGTTACATTTGTTGTTTTAGCAATTTTTGGAAAATCAAATGTAGTTGAGAATAATCAATGATATACATACTTAATTTTTGCTCCAATAATTTGAGTTATTTATTCTCTTAAATCACTCTATGATACCAGTGAGCTAGGTAAAAAAGTCAAAAATGGTTATTACACCTTTAACCCGAGAATGCATTTTGTATTAAGTAATAAAAAGCACCTTATCAATTTACTGTATCTAACAGCAGTAATACCACCTGTTGATGTTTTTTACAAAATTTTCTTTGTAAACACTTTATACCTTTCAGATAAGCAAAGAAATTCGATTGAAAAGGTTGATGAACTAATTTATTTAATCAATTCAGAATCTGAAAACAAGTTTTCAAGATTGAAAAATGTTGAATTTAAATTCGATGTTTATGAAATGTCAATTGCCGGAATAACAATGGGACTATTTTTAATAGTTCAGACACTTGTTAAATTTACAGCACTTTCAAAAGTTGGATTGAATTTTGAATATGTGTTTTATATTATCTATGCAATCTTTTTGACAACTTATAAAGCAGCACTTTTAGGAGTTGCATCAGACTTTTTTGCACTATTATTTAATGGTGGAATTTGATCTTGATACTGGATGTATGCAATAGTGCCTATTGCAGTTGTATTGATTACAAAACTATTCATTTTTATGTATAAAACAAAGTCAATGAAAGCGGTTATTGCAACTTTTGTAACGATACTTATTTCACTCTTTTCTACCTTCCTTACAATTATTTTAGTATCGAATTCAGATAATCCAAAGTTCTTTGTTAAAAATAAAAAAACTAACTTAATTGAAGGTCTTAAGATCAGTAAAATTTTTGGAGTTGGTGCTCTTACAGATGCTACTTTATACATAATAATTGCAATTTCATTTATTCTAACTTTTGTTCTATTGTTCATCATGCTCTATGTGTACACAAAACAAGATCAAAATAAGAGAATCGCAAGTTATTTCATAAACTTATTTATGATTATCGGAATCGTTTTAATTGCTATGATTGTATGTAGATGAATTTATGGACCTTATGTCTTCGTTAATTATGCAAACTTATTCTTAAAACGTAATTACACAGTAGGCAATAATTATCTAATAATTATGATACCAATCATATTCAGAACCTTAATTTCAATTCCAATTTATGTACTTATTTTATCTACTTTATTCTCACTTCTTGAATTAATCAAAAACAAGATTGAAGCAAGAAAATCTGTTAAATATATCTAACTAAAAGTTAGATATTTTTTTAAACTTTCTATACCATAGAACTAAAAGCAAAATACATAAAAACATTTTTTTAATATAATTAAAAAAATATTTAAGGAGTATTTTATGAGTAATAAAAAATCAAGAAGAGAAATCAGATTAAATGTTATTCAAGTTCTTTACAAATACGAACTTTTAAATGAAGCAATCGATGTACCTGCTGCAGTTACTGAATTTGATTTTATTGATATTGAAGAAACAAAAAGATTAAGTTTAATTGCATCTAACTACAAGTTTTTTAGAAAGACTTTATCATCGCTTTTAAACAGTGACTGAAGTTGAGAAAGACTTTCTCCAGTTGTTAGAGCAATCATTTTAAACGGTGCTTTTGAGTTGTTCAATAATCAACCTAAAATTGTTTTCAATGAGTCAGTTGAAATTACAAAAATGTTCTTCCCACCAGCATTAGACCAATCAAACGTGACACAAGAAGAAAGTTACTATAAGTTTGTTAATGGTATTTTAGAAAACTATTACAAATTAATTCAGTTAATGGATAAAGCAAAATAATGTCATCAATCAAAATTAACAATCTTAAATTTGTAATTGCATACAACTCACATCTAAAAAAGATTATCAAGCAATTTTATTTTACAATCGAGCAGTTTGCTAACTACAAGTTAATCAAAAAGCAAGTAGATAATTCAGCTTACGATAAAAAAGAAATGAGTATTTCTTCAAATACACTTAATGAACTTATTGATAAGTTTTTAAGTCACATTGAATTTGAAGCAAATGCAACTGATGCTCAAAATCAAATGATTAGCAACTTTTATCATTTTATGTTCTATCAACTAATTGCTAAATATTACAACATTGATAATTTAACTTTTGATATTGAGTATTTAGAAAATAACCAAATTAAGTTAGTTAACAATAAGTCATTATCAAAAAAAGAAACTAAACACGAGTTTGATCTTTTAGTTAATAAAGTTAAAAGAACATACTACTATGACTTTTTAGATGAGTTTCAAAAATTGCCAAATTACAACACTGTTTTACGTTCTATTCTAAAGAAGGTGCTTTAATGAAAAATAAAGAAATTAGAGAACAATTTCCAATCTTAAAGTCTATTGTTTATTTTGATTCAGCTGCCTTAGTTTTAAAACCTCAAACTGCAGTTGATGCTTTAGTTGATTTTTATTCTAATAAATCAATTTCATCACGTACAGCAGATACACCAATCGGTAGTGAAGTCAATCAAACAATTTCAAGAGTTCGTTCAAAAGTTGCTGATCTAATCAATGCAAAAGAAACAGAAGTTATATTCACATCAGGAACAACTGAATCAATTAATATGTTTGCTCAAATGATGGGACAAATTCTAAAAGATGGTGATGAAATTTTATTAAGCTCATACAATCACTCTTCAAACATTATTCCTTGATTAGAAATTGCTAAAAAAACAAATTCAAAAGTTGTTGTGTCAAATGACATTTTAAGTGACATTAATGAGAAAACTAAACTTATTTCATTTTCTAATGAAACTAACAACTTTAATATTTCGTTAGATATTAATGCAATTTGTAAGATAGCAAAAGAAAAAAATATTGTAATTTTAGCTGATGCAGCACAAGCTATTAGTCATAAAAAAACTTCCTTAAATGATTTTGATGCAATAGCATTCAGCACAAATAAATTTTATGGACCAACAGGAATGGGTGTCTTAGCAATTAAAGATACATTACTTTCACAATTTAGACCAGTTAAATTTGGTGGTGGTTCAGTTGATGCGATCGGTAAAGATAATAATTGAACTATTAAAAAGACAATTTCAAGATTTGAACCAGGAACACCTGATTTAGGTGGTTTCTTCATGTTTGATAAATCACTTGATTTTTTCAACTCAATTGGATATGAAAAAACTCAAGAAATTCTTAAGGATTTATCAACTTACTTACACAATCAATTAGCTACATTAGAGAATATTGAAGTTTTCTCAAAACCAGGTGACAACATTGCGCTTATTAATGTAAAGGGAATTAATCCTCAGGATGTTGCTACTTATTTAGGTTCAAAAGGAATTTACACAATAGCAGGAATTTTCTGCGCTCCTTATTTGAGAAACATTCAAGATAATTATTCATTTTTAAGAATTTCACTTGGAATTTACAATTCATATGAAGATATTGACAAACTTATTGAAGAATTAAAAAATGGAGGTGACTTTTATGCGTTTTAATCAAAATGAAGCTCGTGAAATGATTATGGAGCATTATAAAAACCCAGTTAACAAAAAAGATTTAGATGATAAATTTCAGACCCATTACAGTAACACTTGTTCTGACAAAGTTCAATTAGACATTCAATGAGAAAATGACAAAATCAAAGAAGCGAACTTTAACGGAATTGGATGTGCAATTTTTGTTGCTTCAACTGATATGTTCTTAAGTTTAATTAAAAATAAAACTAAAGAAGAAATCTCAAAGCTTATTTCGCTTTTTGAAAAGTTTGTTAATCAAGAACAATTAAGCGATGAGCAAATTACAAAATTAGAAAACCTTTGAGTTTTCTATAACGTTAAATCACACTTAAACAGAGTTAATTGCGCTCTTTTAATCACAAAAGCTTACCAAGATGAGAACAACAACTAAAAAACCGATTATTTTCCATATTGACTTTGATAGTTACTTTGCATCGGTAGCAAGATTAAAATATCCACTACTCAAAGGAAAACCAATTGCAATATGCAAAAGTAAATCACATGCAATAGCTGTGTCTATTAGTTACGAATTAAAAAACACAAAATTAGTTCGTGTTGGAATGAAAAAAGAAGAAATCAAAAGACTAGTTCCTGAAACAGTGTTCGTTGATGTTGATATGGATTTATGCATTAGTACATCTAACTCTATTTTTGGTTTTTTAGGTAGAAAATACACAGAAAATATTCATATATCCTCAATTGATGAATGTTTTTTAGATGTAACTAATTTAGTTTACAAAACAAAAGTTTCACCAAAGTTTTTAGCTAGACAAATCCAACAAGAAATCTTAAGAGTTTTCGATATTCCGATCACAATCGGTATATCTCACAACAAATTTTTAGCTAAGATGACTACTAACATTTCAAAACCATTTGGAATTGGATTTACTAATGAAGCTAATTTCAAAGATCAATTCTTTCACTTACCAATTGGTGAATTTCACGGAATTGGTTGAAGGTCTGCTCCAAAACTTGAATCAATGGGACTAAAAACAATTGGTGACCTTTATAAAGCATCTACAAATATGTTGCTAATGCAAACATTATTTGGTAAGTATGCTGAAACAATACTTAAAAATTTACAACCTTATTATTATGAAAATATTCAACATCACGAAGAACAACTTCAAGGGTTAGGGAATGAAATTACTTTTGAAGATTACTATATGGATGAAGAAATTAAAATTAAATACTTTGATGATCTAATTAAAAAAGTTTCAGGAAGAGCTATTAAACACAATTTAGTTGGAAATGTAGTTTCTGTTTTAATCAGAACCAAAGAGAAAAAATGATTTACAAAGCAACATAAAATTTCCAAATATATCAACACATATGAAGATTTACATAGAGTTGCTTTTGATTTATTTGATAAACACTTCAGTGATAAAGAATACATTGGTATAGGTGTAAGAATATCAGGCCTTAGAGATGTTTTTGATATTTACATACCAGTTCCATTATTCCAGGAAGCGACTGAAATTAAAAAGTATGAAAACTTAAATATTAACTTTGCAAACATTGGTGTAACTAAAAATGTAAACAAAGAAAAAAGCAAATTCACCTTACAAGGTAGCTTATACAGAAAGTAGGTATTATGAAAATAGGGATTTTTGGTGGTTCATTTGATCCGGTTCATAAGGGTCATTTAGAAATTGCTAAATATGCAATTAATGAACTTAATTTAGATAAATTAATTTTTGTTCCTACATATTCATCACCATTTAAGACAACTAAAAAAACTGCTTCAGGTGAGCACAGGATTAAAATGATTCAATTAGCTACAGATGGAGAAGATAAAATCGAAGTATCTGATTTTGAAGTTAAACGTGGTGGAGTTAGTTATACAATTGACACACTTAAATACTTTAAAAACAAATACAAAAATGACCAATTATTCTTGCTCATTGGTTCAGACAACTTAATGTCACTTAATAAATGAAAAAATATTGATGAAATTTGTAAGCTTGCAAAAATTGTTGTTTTCAAAAGAAGTAACAATTTCAACAAAATTTATGCAAAAAAATATAATGCTTTAATTTTAAACAACCCAATTTGACCTGAATCATCTACTTTATATAAAAAAGGTGAATTAAACTTTGTTCCAGAAGTTGTTGCAGATTACATTGCAGAACACAGATTATATATAGAGCAAATTATTTTCAATACACTTACAGCACTTAGAGCAAAGCACTCTATGTCTTGTGCCGAATTTGCAGTTGCACTCGGAAAAGCACACGGACTATCTGCCAGAGACGCTTATTTTGCAGGGTTAGTTCACGACATTGCAAAAGAAATTGATCCCGAAGTTTCAATGCAGATAATCAAAGAAAATGAACCTGAATTATTAGATAGTTTTGAAAACCATATGTTGCACCAATACACAGGTTACTTAATTCTTAAACACGCTTTGAGAATTAAAAATGAAGATATTTTAAATGCAGTTAAATATCACACATCTATGAGAGAAAATATGACGCCGCTTGATATTGTGGTTTATATAGCTGACAAAATTTGTCAAGGAAGAAAGTATCCTGGTATCCAAAAAGTAAGAGCTCTAGCTTTAAAAGATTTAAAAGCAGGATTTTCACAAGCAGTTCAAGATGCTTATGATTACAACATTAACAAAGGAGTTGTCTTTTCAGATAAGCAACTTGCTTTATATAACAAATACAGAAGTGGTAAATCACCTTTAGATATAGATTTGAAAGAAGGTAACTAATGGAAATGCAAGAAAGATTACAAAAGATTCTCTCTAAAGCGGGAGTTGCTTCAAGAAGAGAAGCTGAACAAATGATTTTAGATGGAAGAATTTCTGTTAATGGTTATATAGCTAAATTAGGTGATAAAGCTTCATTTAATGATGACATTTTAGTTGATGGATTACCAATTAATGGTGAAGAACAAAAAGTTTATTTTGTTCTAAATAAACCACCAAAAACTGTATGTACACTTAAAGATAATTTCAATAGAGCAAAAGTTACTGATTTAATTGATACACCTTATAAAATTTTTCCTGTAGGTAGATTAGATTATGATACAACTGGAGTTCTTATTCTTACAAATGATGGAGATTTAGCAAATAAATTAATGCACCCATCATATGAAGTTGTGAGAGTTTATAGAGCAAGATTAAATGAACCTCTTGATAAAAAAGAATTGGCTAAATTAAACAAACCTGTAATTATTAACAAAAAATTTTCGAACCAACAAGTTATTCATATTGAATCAAAAAGTTACTTTGTTGTTTTAACACAAGGGACTTACCATCACGTTAAGGAATTATTCAAATTAGTTGATAAAGAAGTTATCAATCTTAAAAGAGTTGAATATGCTGGAATTACAATTGAAAACATTCCTGTAGGAAAATATAGACCACTTACAATCAAAGAAGTTAAAACTTTAAAAGCGTGAGTAAACAAACCAAAGGCTAAAAAATAGTCTTTGTTTTTTTACTTTTAAAGCTTGTACACTATTGTAAAAGGTAAAAATAATGTATGTTATATAAATTTGTAAAAAATATATAATATATTTAAATTACATTTAAATATATCCTGTTAGGAGTTTGTATGATAGACAATAAAGACAAAGACAAGAAATTAATTGAAGAAATTGATGTTACATTAAAAGCTTCAGACGATACAGAATTTGAATATGAAGAAAATAACAAAATGATCTTCAAGAAAAAACAACCAGTAGTTGAGCAAGTTGAAGAAGAGGAAGAATTACCTCAAAACAATGATGAATATCAAGTTCAATCTCAAATCATTGAGTCGCCAACAGAAGGATTAATTCCAATTGTTATTGATAACGAAATGAAACAATCATTCCTTGAATACTCTATGAGTGTTATTGTTTCACGTGCTCTTCCAGATGCACGTGATGGGCTCAAGCCAGTTCACCGTAGAATTCTTTACGATATGTCAGAATTAGGAATTACACCTGGTTCACAACATCGTAAATCAGCTCGTATTGTAGGGGATGTTTTAGGGAAATATCACCCACACGGTGATTCATCAGTTTATGAAGCTATGGTTCGTATGGCTCAAGATTTCTCAATGCGTTATCCTCTTGTAGATGGACATGGTAACTTCGGATCAATCGATGGTGACTCTGCTGCTGCTATGCGTTATACAGAAGCAAGAATGTCTAAAATTGCTTCTGAAATGTTAGAAGGAATTAAAAAAGATACAGTTGATTTTGTAGATAACTATGATGGAAGTGAAAAGGAACCTACAGTATTACCTTCAAGATTTCCTAACTTACTTGTTTCAGGTTCATCAGGGATTGCTGTTGGTATGGCAACTGAAATTCCACCACACAACTTAGGTGAATCAATTGATGCAGCTATTGCTCTTGCTAAAAATCCTGAAATTACAGTTAGAGAATTAATGCAACACATTAAAGGTCCTGACTTCCCGACTGGTGCAATTATCCTTGGAACAAAAGGGATTTTAGAAGCATATGAAACTGGAAGAGGAAGCATTCCTGTTCGTTCAAAATGTGAAGTTATTGAGCAACCTAATGGAAAATCAAAAATTATTATTAGAGAAATTCCTTATGCAATTAAAAAGACTACAATCATTGAAAAGATTGCTGAATTACACAAAGCAAAAGTTGTTGAAGGAATTACAGACTTAAGAGATGAATCAAACAGAGAAGGTATTCGTTTAGTTATCGATGTTAAAAAAGGTGTAAATCCACACATTCTTTTAAACAAGTTATTCCAAAAATCAAATATCCAAACATCATTCAACTTTAACTTAGTTGCTATTGTTAATGGAGAACCTAAAACATTAAACTTAAAACAAGCTCTTGAAGTGTTTATCGAACACCAAAAAGATGTTGTTTCAAGAAGACTTAAATTTGATTTAAATAAAGCAGAAGAGCGTGCTCATATTTTAGCTGGATTAAAAATCGCTGTATCAAACATTGATGAAGTAGTTAAAATAATTAAACAATCTAAAACAGATGCTGAAGCTCAAGAAAAATTATCAAGCAGATTTAATTTAACTGAAAGACAAACAAAAGCTATCCTTGAAATGCGTTTAAGCAGATTAACAGGATTAAACATTGAAAAAATGGATCTTGAAATTAGTGAATTAAATGTTGAAATCGCTCATTACAAAGACATTTTATCTTCAGAAGAAAAATTAATTAACCAAATCGTTTTAGAACTTGAAGAAATCAAAGAAAAATTCAATGACAAACGTAGAACTGTTATTGATGAATCGGCTGTTGGTGTTATTTCAGATGAAGATTTAATCCATGAAAGAGAAATTGTTATTACATCAAGCTCAAAAGGTTATGTAAAGAGAATTGACTTAGATGAATACAACACACAACGTAGAGGTGGAGTTGGTTCAGTAAGTATGAAAACTTACGAAGATGATGACATTGCAATGATTATTCACGCATCAACACATACAAACTTATTATTATTCTCAAACATTGGTAAAGTTTATGCATTAAGAGGACACCAAATTCCAGAAGGTTCAAAACAATCAAAAGGAGTTCCTTTTGTAAACATCCTTTCAGGACTAGATGTCGAAAATGGAGAAAAAATTATCTCAATTCTTAATGTTGATAAATTCTCAGATGATCAATATTTAGTAACTGTAACTAAACAAGGTATGTTTAAAAAATCTGATCTTAAATTATTTGCAAACATTAGAAAAAATGGACTTATTGCATTTAAATTAAAAGAAGGTGATCAGTTAGTTAGAGCATTTGTGATTGGAAATGAAGAATCTGTATTAATCGCAAACAACTACAGAAATGTATGTATGTTCAAATCTGATGACATTAGACCACTTTCAAGAAATTCATTAGGAGTTAAGGGAATTAAACTTGATGATAATCAAGAAGTTGTATCAGCTTCATCAGATAGCGAAGGTTCATTAATCCTTACACTTGGTGAAAAAGGATTTGGAAAACTTACAGACAAAGAACAATTTAGATTAACAAGAAGAGGTTCTAAAGGAGTTGCTGGTATTGATAGTAACAAAGCTGGAAACTTGGTATTTGCTAGATTTGTTAATACAAACGATGAGCTTTTAGTAATTACATCATCAGGTTCAACAATAAGAACTCAAATTAACCAAATTTCTGAAACAGGAAGAAATGCTAAAGGTGTAAAAATTATTAACTTAAAAGACAACGATTCAATCGTTGCTGTTGAAGTTATTTCACAAGATAATTAAAAAGTACAATAATGCTTAAACTAGGACAAGAAAAGTAGACAGAAAATAAAAAAACTAAACTGGGACACTAAAAATGGACAGAAGGTTTAATTAGACATAATAACACCTCAATGATGTTGGGGTGTTTTTC
>NZ_JBLWID010000013.1:0-20837 GCF_048381515.1 Mycoplasma sp. 4463 | reverse complement strand
TTTAGTTGTTTCATAATCACTCCTTAATATAAAAAACACAAAATACGACGTTGTCCATATTTTGTGTCCCAGTTTAGGTTGAACTAAATTAGAAAAGCAAATATTTTTCATCTTGGTTATTTAGAAAAAATCTTACTAATTAAATATCATAATTTGTGATAATTACTTCCTGAACTGTACCTCTACGATTTGATTTTGGGTTGATACCTCTTTTCGCATCAATCACATGAATATTAAAACCATCATAGTGACCATGTTACAAAAATTGTGTGTTTTAATTTACATATTTACAGGAAATAAAAAAAATCACACATTTTATTGCGTGATGACTTATTCGACTATTTTATATTAAAACAATATTTTAATGGTGCGCGAAGAGGGACTCGAACCCTCATACCGTAAGGCACTAGAGCCTAAATCTAGCGTGTCTGCCAATTTCACCATTCGCGCATATTTTTAGTGCTGAAAGGCATAAAAAAAGCACCATGCTTGGTGCCGTCTATAGGACTCGAACCTACGACCTACTGATTACAAGTCAGTTGCTCTACCAACTGAGCTAAGACGGCAATGGTGGAAGATAAGGGACTCGAACCCATGACATTCGCCTTGTAAGGGCGACGCTCTCCCAGCTGAGCTAATCTTCCAAAAATGGCAGTCTGTACGGGGATCGAACCCGTGTATGCATGGATGAAAACCATGTGTGTTAACCGCTTCACCAACAGACCATAAATGGCGCCGATTATTGGGATTGAACCAACGACCAACTGGTTAACAGCCAGCTGCTCTACCGCTGAGCTAAATCGGCATTTTGATTTGCTAATATATTATACATAAAAATTATTTTTTCAAAATTATTTTTATATTTTTTATTTCGGTATTTATTTGGTTCGAGACTATTATAGCACATTTTAATAAAGCAAATAAAAATTATTAAAAATCCAAGATAAGCATCTTGGAAATTGAATTATTTATATGTCTCTTTAAGTTCATTAAAGATTTGAATTAATTTATTTTTATTGTTTATATCCCACTGTGTGTGACCGGCTTGTTCTATGAAATATAAGTTACAATTGTCTAATTCTTTAGATAGTAAATACGCACCAATAGGTCTTGTATCAATATCATTTCTTCCGTGAACTATATCTGTTGGAATGTGTTTTATTTTGTATGCATTCTCTAATATATAGTTATCTGATGGTAAAAATGATTTATTGACAAAATAATGTGATTCCATTAATGAAATTTGATAATCATCTTCATCAGTTGATTCAAATAATTTAGGATTTATAGAAACTATTGATTCTTCTCATTTCGCAAAAGCTCTACCTGCTTTATATTTTTTTTCTAAATCATCACTAGTTAATAATGAATAGTATTTTTCTAAAATGCTATTTCCACTTACATCTTGTACATAGGAAGCAAATTCATTATGTTTTTCTGGATAGAAAAATGAAGCACCTTTTTCATAAAGAAAATCAACATCTTCTTGTCTAGCTAAGAAAATTCCACGTAAAACCAAGTGCAATATATCTTCAGGATATTTAATTGCATAAGCTAGAGATAAAGTTGTTCCTCAACTACCACCAAACAGGATCATTTTATCTATATTTAAGTGTTCCTTGAGTTTTCTTATATCTTCAACTAATTGATTAGTATTATTTTTTTGAAGTTCAAACCTAGGTTTTGATTTACCACAACCTCTTTGATCGAACATAATAACTTTATAGCAATTTAGATCAAAGAATTCAAGCGATTTAAGCGAACTTTGACCACCCGGTCCACCATGTATTATAAAAACAGGTAATCCATCTGGATTACCGCTAACACTGAAATAAATTTGATGGATAGAATCTACTTGTAAATATCCATCATGATTTATTTGCGAATTATTGTTATTATTGTTCATTTGGTCTAGAAAATACATAGTGACCATTTTCAGTAACTAGAACATCATCTTCAATTCTAGCTCCACCTAAACCTTCAATGTAAATCCCAGGTTCAACTGTAATAATCATTCCAGGTTCTAAAACAGTTTGTGAATGAGGTGAAACTGATGGTCATTCGTGAACATCAATTCCTAATCCGTGTCCTGTCGAATGTAAGAAGTAATCTGCATATCCTTTTGAAGCAATGTAATCTCTACATACTTTATCAACTTCACAAGCTTTAATACCAGGTCTTACAGCTTTTCTACCTGCTGCAGCAGCTTCTTTAACAATATTTAAGATTTCAAGTGCTTTAGGATTTTTAACTTTATCTTCTCCTCCTAAAACTCATGTTCTTGTAATGTCTGCTGTATATCCCTTATATTTAGCACCGAAGTCAACTTTAAGTAATTCACCTTCCTCTAGAAGTTTATCAGTTGTATGATGGTGTGGTTCAGCTGACGATGAAGCTGTTGCAACTATTTCATCAAATCCTTCTTTATCTCCACCGTGTTTCTTAAGTAAATAATTTAAATAAGCTCCGGCTTCTTTTTCAGAAATACCTGGTTTAACTCATTGTTTAAATTCTTCAAGTGCTGATAGAGAAATATCAATTACTTTTTGCATTAATTTAAGTTCTTCAGCTGATTTAACAATTCTTAAATCTTGAGCATCAACTCATGAAATTTCTTCAGGTTGCACCATTGATACAATTCTGTCTTGAACTTCTTTTGTTAAGTAGTTTTTTTCCAACACAATTTTCTTGAAGTTTCTTTTATCAAATCACTCTTTCATTGAGTTTCCTTTGATTAAAACGATATCAACATTTTTAGCGTGCTTTGTTGCGTATTCAATGTATCTTCCATCAACAAATAATGTTGCTTTATCTTTTTCAATTGCAATATATCCATCTGATGTTTGAACGTGTGCATATCATAATCTTGTTTGAGGCGCTTCTGAAATTAAAACTTCGGCTCCTGTTTGTTCAAACATTTGATCTAGTCTTCTTCTGTCCATAGTTTCCTCCTATTGATCGTTAATTATTTAATAATTATAAAACTTTTATGCATTTTAAATAAAAATCTAGCAGATGCTAGATTGGAAATTATTATAGAGAAAAATGTGACTATTTCTTTTCTCTGTGTGTTTTGTGAGCGTTACATTTTGCGCAAAATTTAAGTAACTCAATTTTTTCAGGGTGTGTTTTTTTGTTTTTCTTTGAAATGTAGTTTTCCATTTTACATTCAACACACACTAATGTGAAACCTTCTCTAGCCATTTTTTCTCCTTTACATTGAATGAAAATTAATATTTATAAATATTTTTATATATTATAAACTATAACTGAAAAATACAAAAAGTATTTAAGTCCAATAATTAAGTGTTATTTATTAACTTTAAATTATTACTTTTCTAATAATCAAGCAATTTCTTCTTTATAAATTGGTCCAGTTTCTGGAACTGGCGTTTCGAGGATAATTGGGATATTATCAAAATCAGGATCATGAACAAATTGTTTTAATGTTTCATACCCAATTACTCCCTTACCAATATTTGCATGCCTATCTTTATGCGAAGCAATTTCGTGTTTCGAATCATTTAAATGGATGACCTTAACTCTCTTAAGTAAATCTCATTTGAGCAATTCTTTTTTAAATTCTTCATATTCTTGAAGATCATAACCTGCATCTCACATATGACAAGTATCTAAACAAACTTGAACTCTATCTGAGTTAACTCATTTAAGAACATAAGCAATTTGTTCAAAATCAACACCAATTTCAGTGCCTTTTCCAGACATTGTTTCTATACAAATAACAACATTATTTGTATTTTTAATTATTTCATTTAAAGTGTCAATTAATGTATCCAGTGCTTCCTCAGTTGGGTGTCCAACTGCTGCACCAGGGTGTAGAACTAAATATTTGAATCCTGCTTTTTCCATTCTTTGAACTTCTTGAATTAAGAAATCTTTAGCAAAATTTGATTTTTCTGGATTGGCCGGATTAACAATATATGGTGCGTGAACAATAATATCTTCTTTAGGGATAAATGAAGAAAACTCTTCTTCATATTTTTCTAAATTGTATTTAGATACATCAACCCTGTTTGTGTTTTGGGGTGCTCCTAAATAAATCATAAAAGTGTTAGCGTCATAACTGATAGCTTCCTGACCTGATGCATATAAATAATTTGGAGCTTTAAATCCTATGTGTGATCCTAATTTAATCATTTTGTTCCTTTCGAGTTTCTTGTGTATTTTGTGAGTTTTCTACTGAAGTTGTTGCAGGTTCATTAGATTCTGATTGATTTGTTTGATTATCAGCATCATCTGATTTTTTTCTAAATCCAAATCTTGATTTTTTGTTACCTGTAGTTGAAATATGTTTTTGCATTTCTACTAAAAATGCCCCAGCAATAAGACCTGATGGAATGGCAATAATTGCAACAGACATTAATGATAAGAATGAAATAATTCCTCTTGTTATAGATGCATGAGGTGTAAAATCGCCATAACCAATTGTTGTTAGTGTAATTGTTACATAGTATAAAGATGAACCAAATGTAGTTACGTAACCTGATTCTAGACTTAAAAATCCATCCATATAACCAATAATATTGTCATTTGGTAAATCTGCATAACTTACTGATGATAAATAATCAAAGATAACCACAGCTTTATCATGAGATGTTGTTGCATCTTGTATTCTTTGAATGTATTCTTGATTATTAATTTCTTTGAAATACTCTAAATTAAATGTTTGATCTCATTTGTGATCAATGATGTATTGAATTTGAGATTGTTTTAAGTGATTTTTTTCATTGTTTCAAATTAATAAAGCAAATAAGAAAATTAAAATAAGAATTAATATAAAAATGTAAGTTAATATCTGTCTTTGTTTTTTAAACACATTAATAATAATTTGGAATGGTGCAAATAATGTTAAAACAAAGAAGAAACGGATAATTTTAAATACGTTAAATGATTTAAATAAATGGAAAATTTTTGCTTCTTCGTTTTTGTTATATGAAATTTCTTCTGATGCAGGCATAAGAAAACTGATTGCATAGAGTGAAGCTAAAATACAGAATAAAATACAAATTCCATTGAATGAAAAAATATACTTAAGTACGATTTTTCAGACCTTAGTCTTTCCATCTGTATATAAATACTTGTAAGTAATAAAGTGCAGAAAGTAATCTACTATAAATATAAAGAATGTAATGACTTGGACAACAACTAAAAAACGATCAAAATGAGCTTTGTTCGGTTCCTCTTTCACTGTAATCAGCGAAAAGAAAGAAACTAAACAAGCGAATGTTATTATAGCTGCATAAATGTATGAAAAAAGCTGAATTCTCTTAGAATATGGAGATAAATTCTCATCATAATTTGAGTTAGATCAAATAATATGGGCTAGACCTTTTCACGTATTTTTGCTTAAATTTCTTATCTTAAACATAATTTAATATTTTATATAGTTTTTTACAAATTTAAACATATTAGTTAGTCGGATATTTAAGCATATAAGTAACTTTTTTTATCTCTTACGGTAAAGCCTTATTTATTGGTTCAATGAATGATGATAAATATAAAACTTATGTTTTTCCAAGCGATTCTAAATCAGTTACTATTAATTTAGTAAATCCTGCACAAAATTATGATTATAGTAAGCACAATAGATTTCCACAGTTTTTATAATCAATCAGGAATCCTTCTTGCATTTGACATTTCAAAAACAAAAATTACTCATAATCTTAAAGTATCTCTTGAATGACCAGCCGTGGATTATGGTTGAGGATTAAATAGAGATGAATTAAATCAATTTGTTAAAGAAACTGGAATGGATATTGAGGATATTAGATTGTTCTTAACTGATTTCTTTGATATGAAAGTTCTATTAAGTGAAAATGAACAATATAATAATGAGTGAGTCCAAAATCACGAGTGAAATACAAGTAAAGGAATTGACACGAATATCGAAACAGTCAAAATACCTGATCATATAGTTGCTAATAATAAAAAGTTTTATGTACAACTAATTGGAAAACTTAAAACACCTCATAAAGGGTTAGAAAAATATAAATATGAAAAAGGTTTATGAATAGCATTATACTTAATGAAAATAAGGGTAGTTATAGCAGGAGAGAGTGACGAGTCTAACACAGAGTATTTAGATGATGAATATGAATATCATGATGAAGAAGAGGACGATAGATAATATTAATTAGCTAAATATGAAATAAAAAAAATAGTGAACGAGCAAATTAAACTGTTCACTATTTTTATAATTTTATTTTTTGATATTGATCTATCTTTTTGATTTATCATATGGGATACCAGCAGCAGCTGGACCTGATGATGATTTTGATATAAATATCATAACAAATAGAGTAATCACATATGGTACTGCTTTAACTAATTCTGAATATTTTTCTGCTTTAATATAACTTACACCAAATGATGATACTGAAATCATAATTGAAAATAAAAGTGATATAACTACAGCGATTGATATTCTTCATCTTGACACAATCATAATAGCCAATGCTAAGAATCCTAAACCTTCGACATCTTTTGTAATTGAGAAAGGTCCTTGAAAACTTTGAGCATAAAATGTTCCAGCTAAACCTGCAACCATTCCAGCTAAAATAACTGCTTGTCATTTAATTTTATTAACATTGATACCAGCAACATCAGCTGCTTGTGGGTTTTCACCAATTGCTCTAAATCTTAAACCTCATTTAGTTTTTCTTAAGGCAAATCAAGAAGCAAATGCGATGATTAGAGTTGCGAATGTTTTGAATGATACTATATTTTGATACTCACCTAAAGATGAACTTAAAGCTAACTCAGATCTACCATAATAAGTTGCAGTTTGTCCTTCTTTTTGTATATCAAGAATAAATAACATTAAAATACATGCAATACCTGTTGCTAATAATCCCATAGCAAACCCTGAAATTGTTTGGTCTGATTTTAACTTAATTGTAGCTAAACCAAATAATAATGCAAATAATGCTGATGCACCTACGGATAATAATGTTAAAGGAATTTGTCAAAGCATTGATGTTTGCTCTTTGTGGAAAATAAAATCTGTTAATATAACACTAAACATAACATACATTATGGCCCCAAATACCATGAAACCATTAATTGCAATGTTGACGATCCCTGCTCTTTCTGAGAAAATTCCTGAAATAGAACCTAATAAAAGAATGCAAAAGAAGAATACTGCATATGAAACAATTAATTCCATAATTATTTAGCTCCTTCCATTGATTTTGATTCTTGAATTCTTAAAACTCTATTATCTCATGGTTTGATAATGTATTTATTTACAAAATCATTATAAATTTTCTCTCTAATTTCTCTATAAACTAATTTTCTTGAACGTTTAAGAGCTTTTGATTTTTGAACATAAGATTGATACTCATCAACACCTAAATCAGTTCTAGCTTTTTGTAATGCAAATTTCTCTTTTGAAATTTCATCATAAATACTCATTTTTGACTCGACTGATTGACCCTTTAAAGTAAGAATTAAACTCGCAACTCTCGCTTCATAAGATTTTTGATATCTTGCAAATACTTGAAGTTTTTCTTTTGAATATCTACGTAAAATCTTGATTTCATCCTTAATTGATGTGTTGTAAATTTTTGATTTTAATTCTAGAATTTCAAATTCTAACTTCTTAACTTCATTCGCAGTTTCTTCAGATATTTTTAATTTATTAACTCTTAGCTGACCATCATACTCATTTTTAGCATATAATCTTCAATCAGCATTCGCTTTTTCTTTAGCTAAGTATAAAGCTCATAAATATGCTTTTGAAGTTTCATCTAATTCTTTTACATGTTCATTTATTGATCAGTATTCATAGAATTTATCTATTTGTTTTTCATAGAATTTAGCAAATGTAAAGCTTGAAAGTGTGTCTTGTAATTTTTGTTTTTGTGCTTTTTTGTATTCTTTTAATTTAACAGATAATTCTGCAATTTGAGCTTTTGTTTCTTTAACCATTTGTTGATATTGTAAGAATCATTCTGAATAATATGATTTGCATTTTTCATCAATTTCTTCTTTTGTCATATCAGGATCCGAAGAAATTAAATTTTCTGCATATAAAGCTCTTGCTTTATTTCAAGATTTTTTAATATGAGATCTTGATCTTAAATTATGATAAATAGAAAAGTTTTGTCAGTATTCTCTATGACACATTAGAATAATTTGTTTTCATACATAACGCATTGGTCTAAATTTATAGAACATAATAGATAATGCTGACATAAATATAATTATCCCTGTGATAATTGGGAAGAAATCTTTTGATACTTTTGGTCCTATCTCTGTAACTGAGAATGAGGCTTGTCCACTTCGTATCATTCCATATAGAAAACCAGTAGCAAGAACACCAAATGGATTATTAAGAGCAACAAGAGCAATTGCTATGGCTTCAAAACCAATAGCTAAAGGAGCTTGTGGTTTAATAGCCACTTGTCTTGTGTATACAACAATGTAGAAGAACCCACCTAAACCAGCAAGAGCTCCTGCTATTGCCATTACACAAACAGTTACTGCCTTTTCATTTATTCCAACATATTTTGAGTTTGTTTTATTTAACCCAACCATTTTAATTTTGTATCCAAGTGTTGTTTTTGAATAAACAAATCAAATCGCTACTGCAATTACACAAACAAGTGTAATACCAATATAAATAAATAATCTTTGAACATCAATCCCTAAGTCTCTACTTAAGTTAGTGAAAACTAACTTGGCAGTAGTACCTGGTTCCAGACCGATTCAATTTGTATAATTAGGATCTGATTGAGGTATAAATACATCGTTTGAGAATGTGAAAAGTCAAATACCTAAAAATGTAACAATTCAGTTAAGAAAAATTGTTGAAATAACTTCATGAACATTAAAGTATGCTTTTAAAATACCCGGAATTGCACCAACCATAGCACCGATAATGATACTAATGAACATCATTCCTAATAAAAAGCTTAATGATAAATTCTTCAAATCAACTCTTGTGCCAGCTAAAATAGCAAAGAATAATACACCAGGTAGCAACATCTGTCCTGAAACACCAATGTTGAATAATCCAGATTTAAATCCAATTGCTACAGAAAAACTCGCTAGTGCAAAGAAGATGAATAATAATAATGTATCATTAAGAATATATTCACTAAAAGCAAACTCGAAAATATTTTGCACAAAAGTGAAAATTGTTGTTTCTGTTCCATCAGCAATACCTTTTAATCAGTAGATTACTGAAGCAAATAATAAACCAATTAAAACAGCCCAAAGAGATGAATAAAGTTTTCTTCTAGATGATTTTTTATCTTCAAGCATTAAATTTTCTTTAATTTTATTTGCTGTTAATGTGAACATTATTCACCTCCTTTCTTGTGAGCCATATAAACTCCAATTTCTGTTCTTGTAAGTTCTTTTGCAGGTTTCACAGCTAAAATTTCACCAGTGTTAATAACTGCAATTTTATCTGCCAATGATAAAACTTCATCTAATTCATATGAGATTAATAAGATGGCTTTACCTTCAGCTTTTTCTTTTAATATTCTTTCATGAATATTTTTGATAGCTCCAACGTCTAATCCACGTGTTGGTTGTAATATTAAAATGAAATCATGTGGTGAGTTCATTTCACGACCAACGATGAATTTTTGTTGATTCCCTCCTGAAAGAGATCTTGACATTGAGTATCCATTTCTTGCACCACGAACATCAAATTTTTCAATAATATCTTCAGTTTCTCTTTGCATAGCTCTATTGTTTAAAAGTCCAGCTTTGCTGTATTTTTTATCTCAAAGTCTACGTAAAATTGAATTATTTTTAATGTTATAGTCAAGAACTAAACCGTGTTTATGTCTATCACTTGGTATGAATGAAAGACCTAATTTTGAAATATCATAAACTGATAATTCATTTATGACAAAGTAATCATCATTAACAACTTTTTTCTCATTTGTATCTGATAAGTAGAAATATGTAAGTAATCCACTCACTATAAATGCAAACATTAATACACTAAACATAATCATTAGTCCTAGTGCTACAAGTGGAACAGTAGCTAACAATGAAATTAATGATGTGATTGCTAATGCTAAAGCAGAAGCAATGCCAAATGATATTAAAATAACAAATAATTTATTACGTTTGATTAATTTAGCATGCTCATTTTCAAACTTTAATAATTTATTCACTTTCAATAAAACAGTAGTGATAATACTTAAACATAATACGATAATTGAAGAAGCTAATGATACTACTATTGATGTATTTGTTGAAGTAAACACTAATGCAGCAAATAGTACAGCAAAGCCAGAAACTAAACCTAATACTAGGAATAGTATTTTAAAAACTAGCAGCTGTCTTTTGCTCATTTGCTTTTGAAAACTAGTTTTTGCAAAAATAGTTTTTTCTTTAAATTTTGGTCCATATATTGAAAATAAAATCAACATAAGAAGGATTATGCTGAAAGAAATCGCTAATCCTCCACCGATATTCATAATAGCTTTTGTTGAATCAGATTGGTAATTAGCTGCAGCTAATAAACCTAAACCTGAGTATAAGAATACAAATAATGAAATCAATAACATAATTATATTTTTTCTTGTTTTTGATTTTTGGATTAATTGCATTCTTTCTTTAACAAGTGGTGTCTTTTTATAAAGAACTTGACCTGTTGTCGGTTTTATCATTCCACTAACAACTTTTTCTAAGTCAGTTTGTCCATTACCTTCAACTCCGGCAATAGCAACAATTTCACCGCTTCTAATTTCTAAATTAACATTTTTCAATGGTTTTTCACCATCTGTAGAAACGTTATCTAATTTGAAAACAACTTCATTTTGTGATGTATCTGAATATTCATTTCTAATAATTTCGACATCACCACCAACCATACGGTTAGCCATTTCCTCAATAGAAACATCTGCTACTTTGAAGTTTCCTACAACCTTACCGTGTCTTAAAACTGTCGCATTATCAGCAACTTCTTTAATTTCAGCAAGTTTGTGAGAAATAAATAAAATTGTTTTACCTTGTTCCCTGAATAATTTGAATGTATTCAATAGACCTTGAATTTCTTGGTCTGTTAAAACAGCAGTTGGTTCATCAAAAATTAAAATATCTGAATCACGATATAACATTTTCATAATTTCAACTTTTTGTTGAGTTGCAACTGTTTCTTTACCAGTTAACCTGTTTAAATCAAAATGCAAATCAAACATTTCTTGAATTGTTTTGATTTTTTCAATAGCAGGTTTGAAATCAATAACTCTAGTAAATTTATTTCTATCCTCAGCTCCTAAAACAATGTTTTCAAGGTTTGTATATACATCAACAAGTTTAAAGTGTTGGTGCACCATACCAATACCTAATCTATTAGCATCATTAGGACCTTTGATTAAAACTTCTTTTTCATTTACTTTGATAATTCCTTCATCAGGTTCATACAACCCGAATAATATAGACATTAAAGTACTTTTTCCGGCACCATTTTCACCAATTAAAGCGTGAACTGTACCTTTTTCTACTTTAAAGCTAATATTCTGGTTAGCCTTAATAGAACCGAAAGATTTAGAAATATTATCAAACTCTATTGCATAAAAGTTTTGTTTCATATCTTTCCTTGTGTTTTTAATATATTAAAAAAATAAATAATAGAATTTAATGTCTATTATTTACATTTTAATTATATATTTTTTATTCTTAATTTTATGATTTAGTGTTTTCTCTTTTATTACAAGGAGGCAGGTATAAAAATAAAAAGGATACCAAAATTAGGTACCCTTTAAAAAATTAAGTTTGTTGAAAAATTATTTTAACATTTCGCCAGTTAATTCTTGAATTAAGTCAGGAAGTGATAAAGTTGCAGAATCTGTTTTATTTAATTTATCTGATGAAATAAAATCTATGTCCTCTTCAGATAATTCTTTAAATTTAGCATCATATTTTGCTAATAATTGATTCATTTTTGTTTTCATTGCTTCATCTTTGAGTGTACTTTGTGCATAACCAACTCACCCTTGTTTGAAACTTCCTCTAATTGAGAATGATCTCTCTGCTGTTTTTGTACTATAAATATTTTTGCCATCAATACCATATGTGATGTATAGGATTGTATCGTAAACAGCTTGTGCAATATTTTTTGTAATTGATGTATAGAATTTTCCTGAGTCTTTTGATCTTGATTTTGCTTGATCAGTATCCACTCCGATTACACCAATGTGATCTGTATTTGCTTTTTTCTCAAGTTCATCTAATGTGAACCCTGTCGCTGGTCCAGCAACTGGTAAAATAACTGTTGGATTTGAAGCAATTGCATTTGCGATTGCACTATCCATTGGTTTACCTGATTCAAAAGCAGTATTAAGTGCTACACTTGAAAAGTCATTTGCAAGACCTTTACCTTGTGTTGGTCTAACTTTTTTATTAGCATCTGATTGAGTTTTATTTACATCAAGAATACCTCTGTAGTAACCTTTAATAAAATCAACAACTCCATGGAAAGGCATACCTCCAAATGCTGTTACTTTTCTTTTGTTTGCATATGACTCTTCTGTTGCCATTAATTCAGCAACTGATTGTCCAACGATATATGCTGATTCAGCAACTTTAAAATCTAAACCATAAAAGTCTCCATAACCTTGAAGCTCATTTGGATCTATTGTGAAGTCTGTACCTATGATTTTTACATTGTTCTTAATTAATCTATCCTTATTTTGTTGGATGTATGGTTTAATTGCATTTCCATGTGTGAACCCTGAAAGAATTCAAATGTTATATTTCCCTAATAAACTATTGTAAGTATTTTCATAACTATTACTTTCTGGTTCTGAGTAAGCAAATTTAGGTTCTGAACCTGTAAGCTCTTTAATGTCATCAACATATCTCATCATTCCTTCATATGATGATTGGTTAAATGATAAGTCAGTTACGTGACCAGAGTCTGTTACAACAACAACAGAAAGTGGAGTTTTACCTTGAATAGTTTCAGATGTTAAAGTTGTATTTCTCGTAATGTCTGCAATTGGAGTAATATTAGCTCTTACTCCTGCAGTTGTTTTGACCGGTCTTCCACAAGAGATAGCAGCAACTGGTGCTATAGCTGTTGTGATTCCTGCAACAGCTAATAATAATGATTTAATTTTTTTCATTTTTGTCCTTTTGTTTAAATAATTATTTAAAGAAAATGAGGATACTATAAAGATATCCTCATTAATATTATAAAACTTTTATTTATCAAAGTTATTTTTTAATTTTTAAAAAAGTGTTAGCTGATTTGTTTCGTTTAACTCATCAAGAACCTTAAATTCTTCATTCAATATCTTGTAAAGAGTTTGATTTACTCTTCCACGTTTTTTGAAGTCTTCTTTTGAAACAAATTCACTTTCATTTCTAGCATTAACAATTTCAGTTGCTACAGCTTCTCCAAGTCCTCCTACAACTGTAAATGGAGGTATAAGAGCATTGTGTTCATAATCTATTACTCATTCAGTTGCTAATGATTTAGTTAAGCTGATGTTTGAAATACTTAATCCACGTGCATACATTTCTCTTGCGAGTTCTAATGTTTGTAATAACTGATCGTCTTTAACTTTTCTATCATTCATTAAGGTTATTTCCTTAATTTTTTTATTAATTTTTTCAATCTTAAAGTCGTTCATCATTACATGTAAATCAAATTCAGTTGCTCTAGTTGTGAAAAATGTTGCATAGTATTCTAAAGGCTTATAAAGTTTAAATCAAGCAATTCTTCAAGCCATAAGCACATAAGCCGTAGCATGAGCTTTAGGGAACATATATTTAATTTTTTGCATTGAATCAATGTATCAAGATGGTACATTGTTTTTCTTTAATATTGCAACTTGTTCTTCCGTTACACCCTTACCTTTACGTACTTGTTCCATAACCTTGAAAGCTAATTTAGACTCAATATTTTTCTTCATTAAGTATTCCATCATATCGTCGCGACAGGAAATAACATCTTTTAATGATAATCCCATATCTTTAATAAGTGATTGAGCATTTCCTGTTCAAACATCAGTCCCATGAGAAAGACCTGAAATTGAAATTAAGTCAGCAAATGATTCAGGTTGTGCTTCAATCAACATCTTTCTAACAAATGATGTACCAAATTCAGGGATACCTAAAGCACCTGTTGGTTCGCCACCGATTTGTTCAGGTGTGATATTTAATTCTTTAGTAGTTGAGAAAAGCGACATAACTCTTTTATCTTTTTTAGGTATGTCTTTCTTAACATCTAAACCAGTTAATTTTTCAAGCATTCTAATTGCCATTGGGTCAATGTGTCCAAGCAAGTCTAACTTAAGGACATTGTCATGGATAGCTCTATAATCGAAGTGAGTTGTTTTTCAATCGATTGAAGTGTCATCAGCAGGATAGTTAACAGGTGTAAAATCTTCAACGTCAAATTCTTTAGGAATAATTAAGATACCTCCAGGGTGTTGTCCTGTTGTACGCTTAATGTCTTCAAGTTTTGAAGATAAATAATCAACAAAAGCATTTGAATAACTCAAGTTATATTCTTCGTTAGCTTTTTTAACATAACCAAAGGCAGTTTTGCTTTGAATTGTAGAAATAGTTCCAGCTCTTAGAGTATGACTGTCACCAAAAAGTTTCTTAACTTCATTATGAATAATTGGTTGGAAGTCACCAGCAAAGTTTAAGTCTATGTCCGGAACCTTATCGGCATCAAATCCTAAGAATGTTTCGAATGGAATAGTGTGTCCATCTTTATTCATAAGTGTTCCACATTTATCACAATTTTTATCATCTAAGTCAAATCCTGAAGTTATATTAGAATCTTCATTTAAAACGAAGTTTTTACAATTTGGACAAATGTAGTGAGCTGGTAATGGATTAACTTCTGTGATACCTGCAAATGTAGCAACTAAAGATGAACCAACACTTCCACGGCTACCTACAAGATATCCACTTTCCAATGATTTTTTAACCAAGATATGCGAAATTCAGTAAATAACATCAAATCCATATTTCAGAATAGGTGTGATTTCCTTTTGAAGTCTTTCATCAATCATTTGAGGAAGTACTTCTCCATACCTTTCATGCGCTGTTTTATAAACTAATTCTTTTAATTTAACTGCTGAATCATCAAATTTAGGTGTGTAAAGTTTGTCGTGAACAATTTTAATTTCTGAATCAATTAAATTAGCAATCTTGTTTGTATTCACTATAACTAAATCATTAATTAATTGCTCATCATTTAGGAATTTAAATGACTCAAGCATTTGATCAGTTGTATAAAACTCTAAATCAGGTAATAAGAAGTTTCTTCCTTCAAATTCAACTTTTCTATGGTCAAATAAGAAGTGTGAAGAGTTACCAATACCTTTTGAATAAACAAGGCATCTGAAGACTTCCTTATCTAATTTATTTTTATATCTAACATCCCCAATTGCAACAGGAATTTTGTTAAGCTTATTTGCTCAATTAATCATTCTTTTAATACCATCATAAATTTCTTCTTGAGTAAATTTTTCCTGTGGTTCTAAGTAATGTTTTAGTGCATTAGGATGTGGTATTTCAATGTAATCAGCGAATTCTGCTGACTTTTGAATTTCAATATCTGATGAATAAAAAATATTGTCTATAAATCTACTTTTAAGTCCACCTGACCCTATTAAAATGTTTTCAGTCTTCTTGATGTCCTCCATAAATAATTTAGGAGACTTAAAGAATCTTTCGGTTAATGAAAGTGTGATTAATTTAGAAATTTCTTTAATTCCTTGTTGGTTTTTAGCAAGAACAGAAATTTGATTTGACCTAACATGTGAGTAAATATTTGGTTCATAAGTATTATATAAATCATCAAATGATAAAATGCCTTTCTCTTTTAACATTTGAATTGACTTAATTCAAGCACTAGCAAGAACACCAGCATCGTAATCAGCACGGTGAGCTACTGCCGAATCATAACTAACTTGTAAATATGAACAGTAGTTCCCTAACGTATGGGAACGTTTTTCAGGGAATAGCAATCTTGAAATGTTAAGTGTATCGACAAAGAATGTGTTTGGAACTTTTTTCCCTTGCTCAATGAACTTTTGGATAATAAAGTTAAAGTCGAAGTTAGCATTATGAGCTACACAAACTTTATTATTTAATAAATCATAAATTTTGTCAAGAGCTTCATTTAACTCGATCCCCTCTTCATCTAACATTTTTTGTGTAATGTTAGTTAAGCTCATTGTTTTAGCACTAAGAGGTTTTTGTGCTTTAATAAAGAACTGTAAGTCTTTATGATTAAAAGCATTATGCTCTTTAACAATTTGAGCACCAAATTCAATTAATTCTCCTGTTTGCGCTGATAAGTGTGTTGTTTCAATATCAAGCACAACGAATTCAGTTTGCTCTAAAACTGCATTTTTATCGGGTGAATAATTTAATAAGAAATTATGATTTTTTGAAATAACATCAAAACTAACTCCATAAATTGGTTTAATACCAGCTTTTTTAGCAGCTTTTTCGAAAGTCGGATAACTTTGCACACCATTTGAATCAACTATAGCAACTGCTGAATGTCCATATTGTTTAACTATGGAAACAATATCTTCAGCATTTAAAAGTCCATCCATAGTTGACATTTTTGTTCTTGTGCTAAGCTCAACTCTTTTTTCATAAGCTAAATCTTCTTGCTCTTCTGTAAGTGGATCAACTTTGCTAAAAGAGTTAACTGTGATTTGTTTATTGTACTTGTCTACACCATTGTAAGTTGAACCATATGGATTAGAAACTCTACCCATTGCTTCAACTGTATCTCCAATTTTTGGAACATAAACATCTTTATTATTTTCTCTCTCGAAGAAAACTGTACTAATAGCATCGTTATAATCAGTAATTGAAATATTATGAATTTTTAACCCTTTGTTAGTGTCTCTAACGTCAGCTTTATAAACATAACCAGTTACAGAAACATTTGTAGTTTCATCTTCATAAGGAAGTTCGTGAACTTCTTGAATTGTGTATTTTGTATAACTAGATGGCGAACGTCTTTTTCCTCAACTTCCCTTATCATAGCTGATTGAACCTTTTTTAGATGAAGTTGAGGCTGTGACGTGATCACTAAATTGATTTTTGATTTTGTCATAATTTTGAAGGATATTATTGTTGATTTGTTCTTTTAAATCAAATGTATTAACTTTAACATTTAATTCAAATGCATCAAAACCAAAAAGTTCTTTCATATACTTATTAACTACCTTAAGTTCTTCTTGAAATTCAGGAGTATTTTGATAATCAAAAATATGTGCTAAATATTTTCCTGTTTGTTCATCATAATTAACATTTTGAAATCTTAATGCTCTTGCAATTCCACTATTATCTGGAAGAGTTTTCTTAACTACATATTCCAAATAATTAAGAACTAATGGACTTGATAAATATTCATTATTATCGTATTTAAATTTGAAATTAACTCTTTCTTTTATAGCTGCAATTGTTAAAGTTCTTAAATCTTCAAGCAATGGAATTGTTAAAAGAGTTAAAGTAACCTCTAATCTTTCTTCATTTGTATTTGAATTTTTAACAACCTTAATACTATTGCTATCTATTTTCGCATCCAAAAATGATGCGATAAAAGGTAAATTTAATTTGTTAGCTAGTAAATTAAATTTTTGATTTTTGTATCCTTCCATTACTTCACCACCTTGTATAAGTTATAAAAATATTATTATAATTAATATATAGTATTTTTTATTAACTATCTTTTAAAAATTTAAATATTGAAAGAAAAATAATGACCTATAAAACCGTTGAAACACCACATAAGAATGGTATTTCAATTGCATGATAGTCATTTATATTTCAAATTATAACTTTAATACAATTGCTGAATTGAATTATCACAAAATAAAGCATCGAATTACAAAATAAGATAAGAAAAGTAGACAGTTTTGACCTCTGTCCACTTTTCTTATCTTAGTTTAAAAAATTAGTAATTTAATGAGTGCTTGCAATTCGTATTATAGAAATATATTCTGTTCACTGAAACTTCTACCCTTATCTCCTAAAGGTATTAGTTGATTTCTTATATTCATATTCTTTAACGGTCTCTTTTAATTTCACAATTAAACCTGCGTCATCAAATGGTTTTGTTTCTTGAGCATTCACTCAAAGAATTGTTAAGTAATAAACTAATATTTTTTGTTGAATTAAATATTCTTCTCAATATGTATCATAAACATTTAAGAAAAACTCTTCTTGTTCTTTATTTAAGTATGAACCACAAATAAAGTAAGCTAAATCAAAATGCTTGTCTCCCATTGAAGCGTACTCTCAATCGATAAAGTAAACTTTGTTGTTTAAGTCTAGGAGAATATTGTTTAAGTATAAATCATTGTGCAATGGTCTATTTGATTCAGAGTTTTTTAATATTAAATTAATCCTCTTATAGTAATCATTAAGAACATCAATTTTTATTCCTCTTTCATTCAGAATTCTTCTATACTCTTTTACTCTTGAAGCTACATTTGTTTTAGGAAACTGTAGCTTTGAATCGTGTAATATCTTAAAATTATTCGCAATTTGAGTTAAAACATCTTCTGTAAACACCAATGGTTTTGTCTGAATATACTCTCATTCAACAGAATTTTCTGTTTCATTCATTAAACGAGGTACAAAATCAAATTTTTCAAGTAATGCGTAATCTAACTTATGATTGAATTTATTTAAAACCTTTTCTTGATAGATTGAATTTTCAGTCATATATGTCTTATTTGTGTGTCCAATATTTATTGGTTTTTTCATATGTACCTCCACATTTTATTTTTTAAAAGTATATAATTAAGAATTATAAAAGGAAATTAATAACTATGAAAAAATTATCAAAATATATTGTTATAGATTTGGGTAATACATTCATCAAAATGGTTAATTTCAAAGTCAACTTAAGAACAAATGAAATTAAACAAGGTAAGGCAAAAATTATTGACTACTTGGCTTTTACCGAGGAGCTTGCTAAGACACTTAAAGATCTTGAAGACACGAGAATCCTTGTAGCTGCAACTAATACAGATGAGGATTTATGTAAAAGCATTATCTTCGCCATGGCAAGTAAGTTGAATTTTATGTCTAATGATTTAGTTTACTTAAACGATGAGAAAAAAATAATTATTAAGGGGATGTCTCACTTAATTGATAAAAATATAAAACACAAAGGTTCTATTGGTTTTGATATCTTATCAGCATTGCTTATAAACTCAATTAAATATAAAAAAGATTCAATTAACTTATTAGGAACATATTGAGTTAATTTGAAAATGGAGAACTTAATTCTTAAAAGTGTTTCAATAGCTAGAATAGTGGATTTTTTCGATATCCCATTTGTAGCTCCTTCAATAATTGAAAGTGAATTAAGAGTACCTAAAAATAAAGAAGGAACAACCACAAAAACAGCTATGTTAAATGGTTTAAGCTCTTTATTATCAGGTTATGTATCTTCATTTGATAAACCAGAAAACTCAATAATTTCTGGTGGTTGATCTAGATATTTTGATAAAAGTTTATTTAATATTGAAAAATTCATTGTACCTGAAGGGTACTTGCATATGTATCTTCAATTTCTTCAAGAAGTTGAAGATTAAGAAAGGAAATAATGAAAAAAGAAGAACAAAAATCTTTTTGAATAAATAGAGTTATTCCTGCTCTAATTATCGGGCTTGTTCTAGTTATATTTTTAACAGTATCAAAATACTCTTTTGATTTTAATTTATATAAAAACTTTAAAGATGGAGTATTTTGGTTTTTAAGAGCATTGTCTATTTTGATTTTTGTAGGATTTGCTTTTTGAATTTATTATGAACTTTCAAAAGCATATCTACAAAACCATAAGATATTTAAATGAGTTTTACCTGCTTTAGCAGTTGGGTTACTCTTTGCTTATCCAAACTTCCTTAAGTTCTTAACAACTCGGATAACACCCTCAGAAAGTATTTTAGTTAATAAAAATATATTACAAATTGGTTCAGTCTTTACAGATGCTACTTATGGTGCATTTAGTTTCTTTGATGCAATATGACCTTTAACAATTACATTAATTTTTGTATTAATTAGATTTTTAACTATTAAAAACATTAATCTCAAATATTTAGCAATTAAAGCTATATCATTCTTTTTCATCTTTTCATTCTTAACATACTTCTTAAAATCATTTATGGTGCTACTTGCACAAACTTATGCAATTGAAGTTATTTTATTAATTGTATTCATTGCAATGTCTTGCGACATTGGAGGATACTTTGGTGGAAGATTTTTAGGGCACAAGTTTTTCAAACAAAAACTTGCTCCAGCTATTAGTCCTAAAAAGACAATTGAAGGTGCTATTGTCGGAATTATTGTTGCAATCGCAGTTATATTAGCATATATAGGAATAGCTTATGGAATAGCATCAGACAAAAATCAAACATTAATGCACATAATGATTACACCATGAAATAATGCTGCTAACAGCTTAAATATGATGTTTGTGTATTTAATGTTATTTATCTTCCTTGCACCTATGTTCGCAATTTGTGGAGACTTAGCATTTTCACTCATAAAAAGAAGAAATGAAATTAAAGATTTCTCAAACTTATTAAGAGAGCATGGTGGTATTTTAGATAGATTAGATTCAATCTCTTTTGTATTTATTTTATTTATAACGCTATCAATGTTTGCGATAATATAACAAATGCAACTACAGATACCGCATGGATGTTAAAACTAGATGAGTTTCTCGACTCATCTTTTTTTATATTTAAAAGTTCATTACGCTTTCGAATAATTTATTAAAATATTATTTATAAGCAGTATTTTAATTATCTTGAATCACTTTTATACTTATATTTTAGGAGAAAATA
>NZ_JBLWID010000012.1:0-21162 GCF_048381515.1 Mycoplasma sp. 4463 | reverse complement strand
CAAACTCTCGAAAAAAATTGACTTGTCATGTCTTGTATATATCTAGTTTTCAAAGAACTTCTTTGCTATCAAAAGCATGAATATTATAACACTATTTTTTTTATTCAAAGTTTTTTTAAAAATTTTTTTCGAATTTTTTATTTGAACTTTTGATTAAAAAAATACTATCCACATCATAGTTTAATGGACAGTATTAAAGTTTTTGTTATTTGTATATTTTTGAAATATCAGCAAACATCGAAGTTTCTTCATTGTATTTTCTTCTATTATTAGTGTCTAATAATTTATTATATGTTTTCTCTGTTATTAATTTATCATCATATAAAACTTTTAAATAGTATGCAATAACTTCATCCGAAAAGAAATATTCATAATCATTATATAAAGAAATGATGTCTTTAATTTCATCATAAATAGTCTTTCTTAATGATTCGGGATATTTCATCTCTTTTGAATGTTCAGCAAATTCTTCTCTATCAACAATTTGTAATTCTTTATCTGGATAACATTTTATGTCTAAATCATAATCAATAAATTTAAGCGTGTCATCTTCAAAAATTGGACGTGATGCAAGGTTTATATAATAATAAGAACCGCTTTCTTTTAAAAGAACAATTGCATTGTACATTGAATCTTTCGGAATAAATCAAATTGCATTTTCTTTATATCTTCACCCATTTACATCTCTTTCATATTCAGCCACTTTAGTGTTTTTTAAAAATAAAACAATATGTCTCTTATTATGAAAAATTACTTTTACAGAATTTCATTGTCTATAAAGATGACCATTATGTTTATAAGCTTGAACATTAATCATTTGTCCAACTTTTAATTTAGAAAAATCTCATAGCATAAATTCCTTTCTATTTGCTTGTGAATATCTTAACTATGTAAATAATTTATGAAAATCTAATTTAACTTTATTATCTGTAGTTTTTATTATATTGTAAACATTTTCATTTTTTGTTGATCTTGCTGTTGTTACTCATCTATTTTCAGGAAGTGTTATTTCTTTTTCTATTAAAATTTCATTTTCTTCAGCAATATTATTGTTATTTAAATCTTTTCATAAATAAACAACTGAATTATTACTTGGTTTTGTAATGAAATCTTCTGAAATATATGGAATAAATAAAGTGTTTGTGTATTCATTTAATGAATTTGGATAAATTCTATTATTTAATTGCTCTTCTCTTTGCTGAGCTTGTTCTGATGTTAATGAATTTGATAATAATGCACCTTTATCAAAAGTTTTGTGACCAAAAAAATTGAATGTATCTAAGTATTTAATTTTTGAGGTTGTTGTAACTTGATTATTATCTGGATTAACGAAGACAAACCCTGTGTACTCATTTGAATCTAAGTAACCACTTAATTTGATTTTATGTTGATTTGCTTCATTATTTTCAATTTGTGAATGCTCTGAATCAATTCATTTTCATCCACTATTATCATAATATAGTTGTGAAATAGTTTTTCCATAACCCATTGTATCTAAAAATAATTTGTAAAAATCAACTGATTTATCTTGTTTTATTTTCTGAAGATTTAAATATTCAGTTTTAGTTCTATATCCTACTTGAGGTTGATATTCAGATAAAGCAAAAGGTGTTGTTGGCAGAAGAATTGAAGATTGATTTTTATAAGTTCTTGTTCTGTTTGAATTTTCTTGAATTGTCAAATCACCTTGTATGTATCATCCTTGTCTATATTGTGAATCAAAATTATTCAAGAAAACTTTACTCATATCATCTGCTAAAGATGTTGGTGAAATTGTGTAAGTTGTGGATGAAGATGTTTTGTCGATATGAGCATAGCTAAAATAACTCATTGTAAAGATATCTTGACCTTTATTTCTTGAGTCTTCTATAGCAGGACCAATTGGATTTGGTAAATTTATATTAAAGTAAGGTTCAAAACCATATTTCAAATATTCTCTAGGAACTAATTCGGTCAATGAATAATAGTAGCGAATATTATTTGATGAAAGACCGAACTTTGTATCAGGCGAATAATACAATTTTGAATGTTCTTTTAATTTTTTATTAAGTTCAATTATATCAGGATTGCTTGGTTTTCCGTTTGAAAGATCTCAAATGTCTTTTGGACTAAAAACATTATGAATAAAACTATTTTTTTTGTCATTATCTGCTCTTAATATTTCTCAAGTTTCATCAGAGATTTTTGATTTTGAAGTTACATCATAGTTTAATAAATATTGAAATGAATCAACAAACGATTTATTTCAATATTGAATGTAAAGATGATTATGCTGATCTTTAATTGTTGTTCCAGGTGAATAATAAATAATTGATGGGTTAACTAAATGTGAATCATCATTTTCAAAACTATAATATTTTGCAAGTACATCTTTTTTAAATGCAATTTCTGCATATGAGTTTGCTCAATGGTGCATATATTCGTGGAATGTTGTTTGCATCATATAAGCAATAATTTCATAAAGGCTCATTCCTGATTCACAAAAAAAGAAACCATTAATAAAGATATTTTTAATATTTGGAATATATAATCCGTTTGCAGTATTATCTATTACACTAAAATTATTTATATTTATAGCTTCAAGATCAAAAACTTCAGTACTGAATGGAATTTTTCTTTTAAATTCATGAGCATATAAAACTAAACCTTGAGGACCTAATAAATATCTACGCTCACTTTTGTCTTCACTAACATAATATGCATAGTCTCTAAAAGTCACATTTGTGTACGGATCTATGTATTCAAAATAGCAAGATCCATTAGTTTCTTCATATTCGTGCACATTATTTTTTTCAGTTTCAAATCTATTTAATAATTGACTAACTTCATCATTGCTTTTTGATGAAGTTTTCATAAATTCTTTATTGTTAATTGAGACTACATTAGAAGTTGCAATTGTAGGATGTGTGTAATTTGTAAATCTTAATTTAACTTTATTAACTTGTTTTTTATCACCATTTCCAGAAGATTTAAAAATATCTAGAAAACTGCATGAATTAGTCACAAGTGTTCCTAGACCTAAAATTGAACCAGTTAAAAACAATAAAGATTTACGTAATTTAGTCATGTTTAAATCATACACTTTTTATCTTAAAATAAGATAAGAAGTGTTGTAATTATTTTTTTCATAAATGTGAAAAATTTACTAGAAAATATTAAATTTTTGATAACTGGATCTCAAAAAGTTATAGAATAAAAGTGTAAGAAATCGGAGGTGCTTATGTACAAATACAAAGCAAAATTAGTAGCTAGTGGTGAAGTTATTGCACAAGCTAACACAATTGACGAATTAGAAGGTCAAATTAAAGGATTTCGCCGTGGTCAAAAACACGGATTACACACAAAGGGAAATGAAAAAATTGAAATATTCCATATAGAAAGAAACAATTTGGAAGGTAAATCACATTCTAAAGAAGTTTCAGTTAAAGTTGTTTAATTTATTAAATAGAATTTATATATTATTTTTATAGATATGTGCCACCAATTTTTGGTGGTTTTTATTTAAAAAACTCTAATTGCTATATAATAAAAAGAAAATATAAGGAGTTAAAATGTCAAAACCTAGATTAGAAGATAATTTTTATGAATACGTTAATTATGAATGATTAAATACCGCTACAATTCCATCAGATAGATCATCAATGTCAGCATTCGGTGAATTAGATATCAAATTAGAAAAATTACTTAAAGACTTAACAGTTCAGTGAGCTAATGGTCAAAAAGAATTACCTAATGATCCTATGATGAAGCAGTATGTTGAATTTTACAAAATGATTATTGATAAAGATAAGAGAAAAGAAATAGGAATAAAACCGGCTAAAGATTTTCTTAAAAATATTGAAGAATTAAAATCATTTGAACAACTTGCTTCAAATTTTGATTACTTTAATAATAGATATGTATCTTTACCTTTATCTTTTGGTGTTGGAGAAGATTTTAAAAATAATAAATTACAAGTTTTATGACTTGATGAATTTAGCTTAATTTTACCTTCAAAAGAAACATATGAAAATGAACAAGAAGCAAATAGATTAATGACTGTATGAATTAATATGGTTTTTGATTTATTACAAAAATACGGATTTGATGAAAGAAAATCAAATGATTTAATTAATAAAGCTATTGCTTTTGATTTAAAAATTAAAGATTATGTTCTTTCAGATGTTCAAAAGGCTGATTATGTTTCATTATACAACCCTAAAGAAATCTCATGATATACCGATAAAAGTTCAATTTTTAATATTCCAAACATTGCAGAGCAATTAGTAGGTCAAAAAGTTGAAATGATACCTTGTTCAAATGTTAAATTCATTGAAAACTTAAACAATATTTTCAATGAAGAAACGTTTGAAGAATATAAAGCTTTATTCTTTATTAAAAACTTAATTTTTGCAGCTTCATATTTAGATGAAGAAACAAGAATTAAAGCAACAGAATTTAAAAATGCAATTTACTCAATCCAAAAACCAAGAGATTTAGAAATGTTCGCTTATGATTTAGCTACTAAATATTTCAAAGAACCATTAGGTATGTACTATGCAAAACATTTCTTTGGAGAGAAAGCTAAAAAAGATGTAGAACATATGGTTGCTAATATGATCGAAGTTTATAAGAAAAACTTGGAAGAAAACACATGATTATCTAAAGAAACAATTAAAAAAGCAATTACTAAATTGAACAAATTAGGTGTTATGGTTGGATACCCAGAAATCATCAGACCATTTTACAAAGATTTTGTTGTTAAGACATATGAGCAAGGTTCAAACATTTTAGAAAATGTTTTATTCTTTGAATCAATTAAGACTCAATACAACTTATCGCAATACAATCAATTAAAGAATGATAAGTATTGATCAATGTCTCCTGCAGAAATTAATGCTTACTTTAATCCATTTGCAAATCACATTGTTTTCCCTGCTGCAATTTTACAAGCTCCTTATTATGATATTAATCAATCTTCATCTGCAAATTATGGAGGAATTGGAGCAGTTATTGCTCACGAAATCTCACATGCATTTGACAACAACGGTTCACAATTTGATGAAAATGGAAGCTTAAACAACTGATGAACTGATGAAGATAGAGTAAAATTTGACGAAAAAATTGCCGCTGTTATTAAGTTATATGATGGTAAAGAAACTAAATATGGAAAAGTTAATGGAAAACTAACAGTTTCTGAAAATATTGCTGATATCGGTGGAGTTTCATGTGCGTTTGAAGCTGCTAAACTTGAAAAAGACTTTAATCCAAAAGACTTCTTTGAAAACTGAGCTAGAGTTTGAAGAATGATTATCACAGAAGGAAGCGCAAAAAGAAGATTGGAATCTGATGTTCACTCACCTTCAGAAATTCGTGGAAATGTTGTTTTATTAAACAATCCAGATTTCACAAAAACTTATAACTTAAAAGAAAACGATCAAATGTTTTTACCTGAAGAAGAACAAATCAAAATTTGATAGATAACTAAATTGAAAAATATAAACCTCAATATAACGAACACTTTTTTTAGTGATAGTTATATTGAGGTTTTTCATAATTATTTTAATAATTTTAGTTTGATATTTACTCTCCTAAAATTGTATATGCATTATTAGCACGATATACTTCATAGTCTCCTCCATTAAATGGCTCAAGACTCTCGGGATTATCTATAGAAAATGAATAACTTTATCAACTATTTTAATTTTTTTAACTATTCTTATAACTAATTACCTAATAGTTCAAATTTGAGAAAAATTACTAAATTAATGAGGTGATTATGAAAAAAATTTTAGTCTGCTTAATAATTTTTATGAAGTTAATGTTTTGTTGCAGTTTTTTTACTGCTTCATGCAAGAATGATAACCATCAATTAAAAAAAGAAATCAATAATAAAAACCATAATACAAATTCTTGTAAATTAACAAATAGTTTATTGAATCAGAAATATTTAAGTAATTTTTCCCCATTATTAATTAATAATAAAATTTTGCTTGGTTCAGGAAAAATGAATTGAGAAAGTATCAAACTTGATAAAAATAATCAAATTAATCTTAATATTCAGCATGAAGATATGATGGATAATGTATTTAAAGTTTCATTTCATAACTATAACCCTCATAACAGGATAAACTCACAATCTAAATATATGATTCATTCAGGTACTATCAGTTTATTTGATTATCATCTTGATGATAATGGTGAAATTGAAAAATTGTATTTCGTAACAAATGCTCATGTTCTAAATAACTTTGTAAAGAATAATTCTGATGGTTCAATATTTTCAAATATTATCAATGATAACCAATTATTAAATGATGAAAGTAACCTTATAACTTCTCAAGTTCAAATTTCAAAGTTGGGATTTGATACGAATAAAAACCAAGAAATTAAACAAATTTTCAGCTTTAATCCTAGTGATTTTAAAATTGTATATTTAGCATTAGATTTTTTAAAGTCAAGTCCTAAAAATTACATCCATAATATGGATAATGTTGAAGAAATGATTGACTTTGGTATACTGGAATTAGATTTGAAAAATATTCATAATAAAAGTAATTCAATTTTTGAATACTCTAAAAATGAAAATTTAGTCAGTTGTCAAAATATGACGTTTAATGAATGATTAGGTAAATTTATTAATATCAATAAAATTAACACCATATCATCAGATAATATTTTGGAAAATCATGAATTTTACTCAATAGGTTACCACGATAAGGAAAATGAGTTTACTTTTAATAATTCAAATAATTTAAATCACTCAGAGCAATTTCATTTTTTAGAAAACTATCCTGGTTTTGTTGATATTTTGCTTAACTTTAGATACATAAGTCATTTAAATAATTTTAAGTATGTAAATAAATCTGTTTCCAAAGCAAATAAATTTGTTAATTATGGTTTAGGATTCGTAATAAATGATTATCAACCATATTATGGTTCATCAGGATCTCCGGTTGTTAATCAAAATAATCAATTACTTGGTTTAATGTTTGCTACATATGATGTTGATTTTAAAAATAAAGCATCAATATCTTGTTTATTAAGATCTCCTGAATTAGATTATTCAGAGAACTTCGGTTTGTACAACATAGAACCATATGATTTAATTTATGGAGGATATCAAAATCAAAAATCATCATATAAAGATGCAATTAGAAATTTATATGGAGATAACTATAAAACTTGATTAATAAAATAACCAGGCATTAACCTGGCTAAATAAATTATTTGTCAATATTTGTTTTTAAAACTGATAAGAAAGCCTCTTGTGGAACTTCAATAGAACCAAGTTTTTTCATACGTTTCTTACCTTCTTTTTGCTTCTTGAGTAATTTTTGTCTTCTTGTTACATCCCCACCATAAAGTTTTGCAGTAACATCTTTTCTATAAGCTTTAATTGTTTCTCTTGCAATAATTTTTCCACCAATTGTGGCCTGCACAGGTACTTCGAAGTTTTGTCTAGGTATTGCATCCTTGAGTTTTACACATAACTCTCTTGCTGCTTCATATGCTTTTTCTCTATGTGTAATTATTGAGAATGCATCAACTTTATCTCCATTTAATAAGATATCTACTTTCACTAAATCTGAAGGTCTATATCCAATTCACTCATATTCAAATGATGCATAACCTTTTGTGGTAGATTTTAATCTATCAAAGAAATCAAAAACAGTTTCAGCTAATGGTAATTCATAAATTATTCTAGTTCTTCTAGAGTCAACTGTCTCTAAAGTTTTATAAATACCTCTTTTATTTTGACAAAGTTCCATAACATTACCAATATATTCATTTGGTACAAAAATACTTGCTTCAACATATGGTTCTTCGATTTGTTCTATAAATGTTCTATCAGGAAACAATGTAGGGTTAGAAATGTATTCAATTTCTCCTTTTGTAGTAGTTACTTTATACTCAACACTTGGACTTGTTGCAATAATTCCAACCTTATATTCTCTATCAAGTCTCTCTTGAAGAATTTCCATATGCAACATTCCTAAGAAACCAACTCTAAATCCAAATCCTAATGCTTTTGATGTTTCTTGTTCTCATGTGATTGATGAGTCTGATAATGAAATTTTTTCTAAACTTTCCTTAAGATCCATGTAATCTTTTGTGTCGATTGGGTAAAAACCGGTAAACACAACAGGTTTCATTTTTTTGTAACCTGGAAGAGCTTGTTTTGTTGGATTAGAAATTAAAGTGATTGTATCCCCGACGTTAACTTCTTTTGCATCTCTAATTGCTGCTGAAACTCATCCAACTTCTCCTGCAACTAATTCATCTTTTTTGGTTTCATTTGGATTTTTAATACCTAAGCCAATAACATGATACTCGTTTCCTGCATCGTGTCTTGACATAAATTTAAACTTATCTCCTGTTTTAAGCTTACCTTCGAATACTCTGATAAACATAACAACTCCACGATATGGATCAAAGTAACTATCGAAAATCAATGCTTTTAAAGGTTTATTATCATCTGCATTTTTAGGTGCTGGGATATATTCAACAATCGCATCAAGCAATTGATGAACACCTTGACCTGTTTTTGCAGACACCAAAATAGCATTATCAGTCGGTATACCGATAACTTCTTCTATTTCTTTTTTAACACCTTCAACATCAGCACTTGGTAGATCGATTTTATTTATAACAGGCAGGATTTCTAAATTATTTTCAATCGCTAAATAAACATTAGCTAAAGTTTGAGCCTCAATACCTTGTGTTGCATCCACAAGCAATAAAGCTCCCTCAGAAGCTGCAAGGGATCTAGAAACTTCATAATTAAAATCAACGTGTCCTGGTGTATCAATTAAATGAAAAATATAGTCTTTATACTTGATTTGAACTGCATTTAGTTTAATTGTAATACCACGTTCCTTTTCAAGATCCATTGAATCTAAAAATTGAGCAGTTAACTCTCTTGTGTCTACTGTATTTGTGTATTCTAAAATACGATCAGCTAAAGTACTCTTACCGTGATCTATGTGAGCTATTATTGAGAAATTACGAATTTTACTTTTTTCCATAGTTCTTTAAATTATAGATGAAAATTTTTTTCATTTTTTGAATTTTTATCTTATAATAATACCAGTGCTTTATCCTTGAACTTGATTCGGATAAAGAATGTGATGTCCATGAAACATCCTTCTTGTGTTAAATTATTAAACACCTGTCACTAAATAATTTTATGTAAAACACATAATCATTATTATGTCTTACATAACTTCGCCACAGCATTCTTGCTGTGGTTTTTATTTCAGAATTCACTGAATAAAGAGTGTAACCAGAGAAAAAATCCTTAATTTTTCACAAAATGTGAAAAAAATAAGAAAAAATTACATATTTATTACATAATATTTGAAAAATGTGCTTAAATTTAAGTAGATAAATTAATTTTCAGGAGATGATTATTATGAAAAAATTAAAAACTTTACTTATGAGTATTGCTGGATTATCAGCTATTGTGGCGCCAGCCGTGGCAGTGTCATGTAAAGATACTAAAAAACCAGAACAACCTGGTAGCCCTAACACAGGTTCACCTGTACATGCTGACGCAGAAATTGCTGAATTAGATAAAATTGGTGAAAGATTAGTGGCTAAAGGAGCTGAATTATTCACATTCTTACCAGAAAAAAGACAAGATATTATTAAAAAATTAACAACAGGTGAAGAAAGAAAAAGACAATTATTCTTCTCTAACTATGATGGTCAATTAGCAACAGGTGTTGGTAGAGATTACAATGTTACACAACCTTCAACAGAAATTAAGGCTATTAATGCTGAAAAAGGAATTCAATACATTAAAAGTGGTTACATGATTGCTAATGATGTAAAACCTGAATACGTAAACAAACAAGGTGTTCAAGGGGCAAGCGGATGACTTAACACAGTTTACAATGAATCACAAGGCACAGTTACAATTAAATTCAAAGTTGTTAAATTTGTTAATGATGCAACACCGGTTAAGACTTCTTCAAAAGCATTCGAAGTTACATTAAATCTTCCAGCTCAATAATTTTTACATATATTTTATACAACACTAAATCAATTATATTAGTGTTGTTTTTTATGCTTTTGCAAAAAGAAAAACACTCATTTCCTGTTCTTAATAGAACTAAAAACAAGTGTTTACTTAATTGTGATAAAAAGGAAAATCTATTCACTAAGTAATTTTTCTTCATCACTAATAATTGATAATGCTTCTTGCAATATTTGTTTTTCATCTTTATCATTTGTGTCTATGACATAGTACTTAAGGTTATATTTTGAAGCTATCTCTTTAAAGATTTTTAAATAGTTAGAATGTAAATTTTTAAAATATTCGTAATTAGAATCAAAATTCTTCACTTCTGATTCTCTATTTCTTGCAAACAATCTTTTCTTAAATGTTTCAAAATCTACATCCAAGAAAATTGCAAAATGTGGCATTTCATCTTCAGTTACTAACTTTTCAAACATAGCATCATAAGCCTGTAAATATTTTTCACTTTTTGCCGATAATATCAACTTAGCAAAAATATAATGTTCTAATGCAAATCTATCAACAAAAATGTGATCTCTTTTAATATTTGAATTTGATTGATTGTATTCATCTAATAATTTTGCAAACTTATCTGAATGATTTTCGGCTATATAAGATTGAAAACTAATTGTTAAATTTGATTTATTTTCATACAATCAATTTAAGAAAGTGTTGAAAACATCATCAGATTCTTCAAACTCTCTTAATATTTTTGAAGTAGGAAACTCTTTTTGTAAGTTTTTAACTAACGAACTTTTTCCTGCAGCAATCATTCCACTTATACCTATAACCATAAATACCTCACTTTAATAAATTTGGATAAAAAATCAACTCGATTAATTTAATGAGTTGAATTTACTTAAAATTATTATTACTATTTAACTAAATCTACATCATATAATGTATTAACTAATTTACACATTTTGTTAAGGGTTTTAAACTCTTGTTTAAACTCTTCTAACTGCATAAACTTTTCATAATCTAATCTTGTAGATCATCTTTCTAAAACAATTACTACTCCCTCAGGATCGACAGAATATTCGAATGATAAGTTTTCTTCTTTCATTCTTGTTTTTTTAGTTAATATAAATAAATAATCAATAAATCCTTTTAACTTTTCTGGATTTATTACATATCTTGATGCTTTGGCAAAAATCAAAATCGCCTCCTTAATAAGATCAAGTTATTTTTTTAAACGAGCAAAGAGCATATACTCATTCCCTTGATTAATATTATCAAATTTTTGATAATCTTCTATTAAATCAATAGAAAAACTATCAAAACCTAATGCGGTTGCTACTTCTTTTGTTTTATCTTTTAATACAACTGATAAATAAGTTGAAACTGCATAAATACCATTTAGAAGTCTTGCTAAAATTTGTTCTAATCTTGGTAAATCTTCTTTTAATTTTCAAGGTTCTGTTAAATCAACATATTTATTTAGGTCGCTTGATAAATTAATAGCAACTTTTAATGCTTTGTCAATTTCTAAATTGTCAAAGTGTTTTTTGTACTCGAAGATAGAATTTCTAATTTTTAAGTCTATGTCCAAGTCATTTTCATCTTTTGATGACTTGTATTTTAAAGGACCTGAAAAACTATTTGATTTCATTTTTAAAGTTCTTGAAACTAAGTTTCCATAATTATTAATTAATTCAGAGTTAATCACATCAATAAATCTATCTTCATCTCAAACACCATCTTCTCCTAATGTGATTTGTGATGTTAAATAGTATTTAATCATTTCTTTATCGTATTTAGCTAATAAATCATATGGATCAACTACATTATTTTTTGATTTTGACATTTTTCCTGTCGGTGTAACTAATCAACCGTGCGCTTGAATTCTTGTAGGTTGTTTTAAGTTAAGTGCTTTAAGGAAAATAGGTCAATAAATCATATGGAATCTTGCTATTTCCTTACCAATTAAGTGAACAACTTCTGAGTCTTTGCTTGCTCAAAATTTCATAAACTCATCTGGTTGTTGCTTGTTTTTTACATCATACCCTAAAGCAGTTATATAGTTGCATAATGCATCTAATCAAACATAAAGTGTATGTGTTTGGTCTTCATCGATTTTGATACCTCATTCAATGTTAGTTCTTGTAACTGATAAATCTTCTAGCCCTTTAAGTAAGAAATTATTTTTCATCTCATTGATGATTTTGTTAGGTGCTAAAAATTCTTGATTACCATCAATATACTCAACTAATCATTTTGCAAACTCATTCATTTTGAAGAAATATGAATCTTCTGAAACTAAAATTAGCTTGTGACCACTTGTCGGATGATAATATCCATCTTCTTTTTTAACTGCTTGTGTTTCTGTTAAAAACTCTTCATCTGAAACTGAGTATAAACCATTGTATTGCCCTTTATAAATAAAACCTTTTTCTAAGAAATAAGAGAAAATGTGTTTTACTGAATCTTTATGGAATTGTGATGATGTCCTTGAAAAGAAATCATATTCTATTCCAAAATCAACTCACATTTGTTTATATTTACCAACTAAATTATCAACAAATTCTTGTGGATTTACATTTTGCTCAGCAGCTTTTTGTTGAATTTTTAAACCGTGTTCATCACTACCTGTAAGCATTTTAACTTCATAACCAAGTAGTTTTTTATAATTAGCTAAAACTCAAGCAACTGTAGTTGTATATAAGTGTCCAATGTGTAAATTTCCACTCGCATAGTAAATAGGCGTTGTTATATAACTTGTTTTTTTATTCATCTTCTCCTCCACTTTTATAGGTCTATAAAGTTTTTTAATTTCAGGTAAATAATCGTGATTATTTTTATCGCTATTATCATGAAGATATAAGTTGGGTAAGAAATGAACACCTCAACCTGTCTGATATCTTGCTTCAAGTAAAATAAATTTAGGTTTATCATCTATTCTAGGATAAATAAGTTGAACTCTTTTTGGCTCAAATTTATATTTTCTTAATAATTCAAAAGCATCAACCATTCTTTCAACAGGTAGTACTAGTGATAAAAATCCTTTTTGTTCTATTATTTTAGAACAACCTAAAATTAATTGTTCTAAATTTAAATGAATTTCGTGGGTTGCAATTAGTTTTTCTTGTGAAATGTTATTTTTAACTTTTGTTTTATCATAAGGATAAAAAGGTGGATTACAGAAAATAATTTGATATTTCTTTTGTGCATTCTTTGTGTGCTGTTTATAAAAATCATTAAAGTCTTGGCTAATAATATGAATTTGATTTTCCATATTATTAAGCTTCACATTTTCTTTTGCTAACTCTGCTGCTTTTTTTTGAATTTCAATCGCATCAATTTTTAATTTGTCATATCTAGAAGCAACAAAAATTGATAAAGCACCATTATTAGCACCGATTTCAAGTGCTCTAGTGGTTTTTTTATTTAAATAAATAAAATTACCAAGCATAATGGTATCAACTGAATAATTAAACATATCTTTATCTTGTTTAACTACTAATCCAGCATCAAAACCTAATGAATTTTCCTCTAAATTTCTATTTTTATTTTTCATTTTTATCCTTTAATAAATATTTTTAATTATATTAAATAAGTTATATAAAAGATAACTTTTCATTATAAAAGCGCATAGCTCTTTATTAGCTTTGCGCTATTGTTTTATTTTTGAAAATTTTTTCTTAATTTTGAAAAATTTTGCTTATTTTTAGAAGCTCTTTCAGCTTCTTCTTTTTGCTTTTTAGCTAATCAAGCTTCGTATAAATCAGCTAATACACAAGTAACTTTACCTTCGACTAAATCAACTTCTGTAACAATTACATCTACAAAATCACCAATTGTAAATTTTCTATCTTTAGAAATCAATTTAGTTAAGTTTTCATTAGCTTCATATTCTCCATCAATCAATGTTGACTTATGAACTAGACCACTAGCTTTAAAATCAAATTCAACAAAGAAACCAAAGTTAAGCACACTTAAAATTTGAGCTCTAAATGGTGAACCGATTTTATTTTTTAAGAATTCAGCAAACTTAAGATCATTAACATTTCTTTCAATTTGAACTGCTTTTTGTTCTGATTTAGTATTTAAATCACCAAATACAGGTAAGTTTAATCTGAACTCTTCAAGTTTTTCAGTTTGTTTATTAATAATAAAATCTCTAATTATTCTATGAATGATTAAATCTGGGTATCTTCTAATCGGACTTGTAAAATGACAATAATATTCACTTGCTAATCCAAAGTGCCCAATGTTTACATCTGAATAAATTGCTTTTTGCATTGAACGTAAGAACATTAATTTAATAAAATCATCATCTCTTTCAGCTTTAACTTTATTAACGAAATCTGCAAATATTTTAGGAGTAATTGAGTTTGCTTTAAGTTTTGATGCGTCTATTGAAACTGCTGCTAAAGAGTTTTGTAGTAATTGAATTTTATCTTCATCCGGTGCTTCGTGAACACGATATAAAACAGGTAACTTAGCATCAAAAAGATATTTAGCAACTGTTTCATTTGCTCTAACCATAAAGTCTTCAATTAAAACTTCGCTAAATCCACGTTTATTAATCATGATTTGTTCAACACTACCATATTGATCAAGTTTAATTTTAGGTTCATCAATATCAAAATCAACATATCCTTCTTTAATCTTGTAATCGTGAATAATTAAACTTAATTCTTTAGCTACATTAAGCATTTGTTTTAATTTAGCTACATTTTCTTGGTTTGGATGATCTTCATTAATTTCACCTGTATTGTAGTATTTGTCAACTTGTTTGTATGTTAATCTAAATTTACTTTCGATAACACCTTGTGAAATATCTGCTCTAACTGTATTTCCATTTTTATCAATTTCCATTTCGCAAGCTAAAACAAATCTTTTTACATTTGGATTAAGCGAACAAATTCCATTTGATAATTCAACAGGTAACATTGGAATAACTCTGTCAACTAAATAAATACTTGTCCCTCTACTTAAGGCTTCTTGGTTAATGAACGAACCTTCTTTGACATAGTGAGAAACATCAGCTATATAAACTCCAAGGAAATAATTTCCATTATCTAACTTTTTAACTGTGATTGCATCATCGAAATCTTTTGTATCATCACCGTCGATTGTTACAATCATTTCATTTGTAAAATCACGTCTATTTGTTTGGTCTTCATTATCAATTGTTTCAGGAATTAATTTAATTTCGTCCTCAGTATTTTCAGGGAAAGCTGATGGAACTTTAATTTGTTCTAAGTATGATTTAACAAAAACCATCGGGTCAGCTTCGTTTGTAATAACTCTTTCAACACTTATTGTTATGAATTTGTCTTCGTAAGCTAAAACTTTAGCTAAAACTAAGTCATTTAATTTGTTTGGAACACTTGAAGGAATTAATTTAAATTTAACACTTTTAAATCTAGCATCAATAGGTGCAAATGATTTAACACCATTTTTTTCTTTTATAAATCCAACAAAACTTTCATTGTTTCTTTGAATAATCTGTGTAACTACACCATCTTTTAATTCTTCATCACCTTTTTGAAGTTTATAAACATTAACCTTAACTTCATCGCCGCTAATAGCTCCATTAAAATTAAAAGTTTTTACATAAACACTTTTTTTAGTTCCTTCTTCTTCGTTGATGTCATAATCAACAAATCCAAAGTTACCTTTTGTAGCGACTTTTAAAATTCCTGTAACTGTTTCTTCGAGTTCAGGTGAATAATATTCATCATTATTATTTCTAAAAACTAAATATTCAGATTGCAAATCTGAAATAGCTTTAGTCAAGTCTTTATTATTTCTCAATGAAACTTTAAAATGTTTTGCAATGTCTAAGAATGACCTTGACTTATATTTTCTAATGTAATTTAATATTTCTTGTTTTTGCATACTTTTATTTTTTCAGTACTATTCTTAAAACAACTGAAGCAATAATTAAAATTGCTCCTAAAACTATCATTGAGTATTTTAAGAATTTCTTAACTCCTCTTTCTTTTGAATTTTTAAATAACTCCAAGTCTCCTGAACCAACTAATGCTCCTGAAAAACCATTTGAATCAGGTGACATTAATAATGAAACGAAGACAATTAGAATTCCAACCATTACCAATATAACTGTTAAAAATGTTGACATTATTACTCCTAATATTTACTTATTTAATATAAGTTAGATTAATATTTTAAATAATACCACAATATCTGTTTTTTGTTCTTTACTGATATAACTATATGCTAGATAAAAATGATTTTTTAATAATAAAAATAATAAAGTTTAATAAAATTAAAATAATTATGAAAAAACTAGTTAAAAAATTCTTATTAACAATGCCAGTTGTAACATCTGCTACATTGCCAATTGTTGCACTTTCTTGCAACAATCAACAAAAAGAGGATCAAAATTTAAAATCATTTAAAGGTGACTACTTAAAAACAGCGAATGTTTTATTTAACAATATTGTTAATACAGCACAAAAATGATTAAATATCATTGAAAATGATTCTGCAGCTAATGAAAGATTAAATAATTTCTTTAGTCAAAATGCAAATGCTAAAGACACGGTTATTTATGTTTTAAAATCAGATCCAGAATCATTTAAAAAGAATATTATCGACTCAAACTTAAAACAAATTGAACAAATCATTAATGGTGAAATTCAAAATACTTATAAATACTTTAATGAAGTTTCAAGAATCACATGAGCTATAAATCCACAGTTTCTTAACGGGATTCTTTCTACATTTATTAGATTCATGCCTGAAAGTGAAGAAATTCAACAATCAATGAAATCTGACTTTAGCAAGTTAGTTGGATACTTATTTTATTCAAATAGTAAAGCTGAAATCATTAAAAATTACATTCTAATGAACGAGAGTGAAAATAGAGCTAATAAAATTAAATCATTGACAAATGATGCTGCACTTAAAAATTCAGTTGATCAATATTTATTATCAAATCAAAATGTTATCGCTGAGTATAAAAAATTAAATGATGCACAAAACTATGCATATGATTCAATCACTTCATTATCTGAAGAGAAAATCAGAGAAATGTCAGATGAATATTTAAAATTCCAAAAACAATTTATGAGTTTTAGAGAGCAATTTAATGTTCCATATCTTGAATTAACACAACCTGAAAGTTCCCTAAATAAACAATTTAACTCATTAATTGTTCCTAACTTTGCAAAAATGCCAAATATGAACGAAATTGGTAAACCTATTCTTGATGAAAATGGTAAGGAGACTTACAAAAACCAAGCAACAACATATGATAGTTTATTAGAGAAATACAAAAAAAACCAAGAAATTAAAGCTCTCATTGAAAAAATCAAAGCTAAAAACTTAAAAGAAAAAGTAACAATTGAAAATCCAAGTGTATTAAATGATCTTACAAATGGAAAAATGTTACCTTTATCAATTTCATTCACAACTAACTGAAATCAATCTTTCAAATTTGGTTCTGTAATTTACTCAAAAAATAAGCAAACAAATTCATTTGATAAATTAAATCTTGAAGAAAAAATTACACAAGGTTCAAAATTAGTTTCATCAATGATTAATGACTGAAATGCAGATCATATTTTAAAATTATCACTACCTATTGAAATTATTAATTATTGAGGTGTTTTCAACCCTAATGAAGCTAATACAAAGATAAATAAAGAATCAAGTGATGAAAATATTAATGAATTAACAAAACTAACTGACTATATTACATTAGGATTTAACTCAGTTCAACCAATTGAATATAAGATTAAAGAAGAAACTAAAGACAACAACAAATACAATTTATTGCAAATAGGAGTTGTTAGAAATTCATTATTAGGTGGAAGACATTACAAAGATTTTTGAGACACATTCTTTTTAACTCCATCATATGAATACTTAATTGATAAAAATGCTGTTAAACTTTCTGGGCAAGGAATTAATCTTAATGCTTCATTTGATTTATATATAACATTGAGTGATGAAATTTATGAAAACCAAATTAAACCATTAATTATTGACCAAATGTCTGATGAAGAACTTGAGAAAGTATCTGAATTAAAAGCTAAAATTTCAGCACTTGAAGATAAAGAAATCACAATAACAGATGATGATAAGGAAATAATTTCTAAATTTGGTTATATGTATAGATTTAAAGATGTAACTGACGAAACATATCCAACTCAAGCTATTCCTGTTGATCAAATTCCATCTACACTACCTCAAAAATACTTAATTGATGCAATTGACAATTACATTAATGTATCAACAAAAGGTTCAGAATACATTTCTTCTTTAGAAAGTGAAATCTCAAATTACACATCTAGAATTGATACATACAAAAAAGAAGCAATTACACCTGCTGAAGAAAAACTTGCTGCGTCACAAGATGAAGAAGAAAAGCAAAAATTAAGAGAACAAATCGAGCTTTTCAAAGCTGAAGTAGATAAATTAGAAGGGCAAAAAGAAGAAGCAACAGCAAGATTAGATGCTGCTAAAGCAGAAAAAGAAAAATGAAATATTTTTGACACCAATAAAGTTGCATACTTCAAAAACAAATTAACTGAATTAACTGATCCAAAAATTGCTAACCCTAATAAAAATGCTGAGAGTGATCCTGAACAAATTTCAGATCCTGAAAACTCAATTAAATATAATAAAGAAGAGCTTGAAAAAGTTTATACAGCTTATGAAACAAGAAGAGCTCAAGAATTCAATAAATTAGTTATTGGATTCACATTTAAAGTAATTGATTAATTATGAAAACAAATTACATTTATAAAACTCTTTTAGAAAGAAATGCAAATTTGAATCTATTATCAAATGATGAATTTGAAAAATGTGTTCAAATAATTCTTTCTAGCCCACAATTAATTAACACATTTGACTGAATGGAACAAACGAACGGTGAACCAACATTAGTTTCAATGTTTGATAACATTTATCTTGTAGATTTATCAACTCAGTCACCTAATAGAAGATCACTGTGCTATGATAGAACTGCGCTAATTAACAGAAAGAAGTTTGTACCTGAAAATGATGCTTTAAGTCTTGCGCATAGTTATTTTTGTGAACTGCTAACTGAGCAAGACTATAGATTTTTAAATACAATCAAACCACTAGATACTAAGACATCTTCTTGAATTCACACACCTAAAGAAATTCGTGATAAAGGTGGTGCGATATTTTGCGACAATAGATATGGTGCAGTATTTGTCTACCATAATAGTGCTGATTCATATTATTCTTCTAGAGGTTTTAGAGTTAAAGTTAAAATCATTTAACCTATGCACATAGATACAAAAAGTAAGATATTTAATTTGATATCTTGCTTTTTCTTTTTAATTAGTTACTAAAAAAGATAAAGAAAAAGCTACCTAAAAGGTAGCTAGTTAATGATTTATTAGAATTTATCTTGTGGTAAGTAAATTGAACCATCAATACTTTTAATATCTGAAATAGAGATAAATGCATCTTTGTCAACTTTACGAACATCTTTAATAATACGTAACACATGTCTGAATAATGCAACTGATGTAATAACATCAATATCTTTTCCTTCGTATCCACCTGTAGCTCTGAAAATTGTCATACCTGTAACAATTTTCTTGTCGCTTGTGATAATTTCTTTAACTTTAGCAGCATTCTTTGTAAAGATTTGAACTCTAACAAGTTTAAATTTAGGGAATAATTTATCTAATACACCGATATAAACAACGTTTACTAAGAATGTAGCGATGAAGTTAGGTGAGAAGTAAAGCTCAGCGTGTCATACTTTTGCTTTCAATGCTTCTGCTTGTCTTGTGAATTCAATTACTTGTGAATCTGATAATCCCATATCAATTTTATTTTTAGCAACTAATGAAGGATCAACTTTTGATAAAAGAATTGAACCTGGTAATCAAGACCCAACTAAAACAGCAACAATCATAATTGCTATGTTCATATATCCACTAATTGAACCGAATGATTTTTGTTTTGCGTTTGCGTATCATTCTCCGATAACACCTGTAACACCAGCTGTTCCTCCAATGATTTGGATAATAGCAAATACGTAAGCTAATAATACTCCATAAACAATTGCATAAAGCATTAATGCTAACACACTACCTGATGAGTATGAGTCTCATAATAATGGAACTAATCCTGAAAGTGATTGGTATTCTGGAAGTAAAGCAGCTTTAACAGCTTTGTTTGAGAAGTCCCCGATAATATATGTTGAACCAGCACCTGGGATCATTCCGATTCCGAATGAAACTAATGATGAAACAACTAAGAATAAAATTGTTAAGTTTGTAAATAATTTTCCGACTTTCTTATAACCGAAAATGAAAATAGGAATACTTAAAATAACATAAGCAACTCAGAAGACGAATTGGTCAATTAAGTTAAGCACTGTTCCATCAACTTGTCCAGCTATAGAAACTACTAAAATCTTTGCTCCAGCTTGCCCAAAAGCAGCTAAACCAAAGTTGTAAATACCAACGTTTTTAACAAAGAATACACCAATGATACCGAAGATAACTGCTGTAATGTTTGTTATTAAAATAATTTTTCAAAGCGGCATTTGTTGGTAGAAGTAATTTAATTTAAGACCAAAGTTAGACATTCTTGTTCTTTTGTATAAAGTGTTCTCTTTTTTAATGTGCACTTTTTCTAAGTTTTCAACTGTGTCTTGTCATTCAGAAGAATTTTGGTCTTTATGACTATTTGACTTTTTAAAAAGCATTTTGCTCCTTTCTTTAAAATTAAAAAATATGTTACCTATCAACAAGATAACTAAATTACTATTCTTATTCTATCACTTTTGCAAATAAAGCAAAATTTTAAAAATACTAAATAAAAAACCACATATTTTTAATATGTGGATATTGGTCGCTTAAACGAAATGGTAGACCGTACAGGGTTCGAACCTGCGACCCACTGGTTAAGAGCCAGTTGCTCTACCGGCTGAGCTAACGATCCACTAATATTATAAAACTTTTCAGAGTGATTTTATAGTCTCTAATTTCAATAATCTAATAAATTAAAATTAACTTTTATAGTAGTGCTCTAGGTTTAAAAGTTGAATTCAATTTCTCTAAATTAAAAATAAATAAAAAATTCCATACATTAATCCCGAGTTTCCAAGTTTAACCTTTTTTTAAGGGTCGTTTTTTAATCCATATATCTATAGATATATGAAGCAAAAGAAATTTTATTTTTTTACTTACATT
>NZ_JBLWID010000011.1:0-21163 GCF_048381515.1 Mycoplasma sp. 4463 | reverse complement strand
TTTAAAAGTATATTAAGTTGTATTCAGACATTTTAATGAATTATTAAAATAACTATTCAGTTTTCAAAGAATATTTAACACCTTTAATGGTGTTTTTTTATTTTCAAAAAAATATAAAAAAAATTTCATAAAAATATTTTTTATATTATAATAATAACGCAACTAATGATTGTTGGAGAAGTAGCTCAGCTTGGTAGAGCACTACATTTGGGCTGTAGTGGTCGCAGGTTCAAATCCTGTCTTCTTCACCATTTATATGGGGGGTTAGCTCATTTGGCTAGAGCGCCTGCCTTGCACGCAGGAGGTGGTGGGTTCGAATCCCATACTCTCCACCATATATGGCACTGTAGCTCAGTTGGTTAGAGCATCCGGTTCATACCCGGAAGGTCAAGAGTTCGAATCTCTTCGGTGCTACCAAATTACGGACCTATAGCTCAACGGTTAGAGCAACCGGCTCATAACCGGTCGGTTACAGGTTCGAATCCTGTTAGGTCCACCATAAGGGTGATTACCCAAGTCTGGCTGAAGGGACTAGTCTTGAAAACTAGCAGGGGCTTCACGGCCCGCGGGGGTTCGAATCCCTCATCACCCGCCAATAACAGGAGATACATAGCAGAGTGGAGCAGTGGTAGCTCGTCGGGCTCATAACCCGAAGGTCGAAAGTTCAATTCTTTCCTCTGCAACCAAAACGGTCCAGTGGTAAAGTGGTTTAATACGCCTCCCTGTCACGGAGGAGAACGCGGGTTCGATCCCCGTCTGGACCGCCATTATGGCCTTGTAGCTCAGTAGGTAGAGCAACAGATTGAAGCTCTGTGTGTCGCTGGTTCGATTCCTGCCGAGGCCACCAAAAATCCTCTAATTTGTTAACTTGTTAAGTTAGTAAATTAGAGGATTTTCTTATATAATTTAATTTATTTATAATTAATTTATAATTTAACAACAGGGAGAAAATATGGACTTCAAAAAGACTTTAAATATGCCACAAACAAGCTTTGAAATGAAAGCTAATTTAATTGAAAAAGAAAGTAAATATAGAGAAAAGTGATATCAAGATAACATATATCAAAGAATATTAGAAGAATATAAAGATAATATGTCTTTCATTTTGCATGATGGTCCACCATATGCTAATGGAGATTTACATGTAGGTCATGCTTTAAACAAAATCTTAAAAGATATAATTGTGAGATGAAAAACTTTAAATAAATATTATTCTCCATTTGTTCCTGGATGAGATACACATGGATTACCTATTGAACATAAAATGCTTTCAGAAAGTAACCTTAAGAAAGAAGAAATTTCACCACTTGAGTTAAGAATTAAAGCGAAAGCTTATGCATTGGAACAAGTCGAAATTCAGAAAGAACAATTTAAACAATTACAACTTTTTTCAGATTTTAAAAAGTATTACATTACTTTAGATAAGAAATATGTAGCTAAACAATTAGAAGTCTTTTCTAAAATGATTTTAGATGGTTTAGTATATAAGGGACTTAAACCGATTTATTGATCTCCTACTTCACAAAGTGCTTTAGCAGAAGCTGAAGTTGAATATAAAGAAGTAAGAAGTCCATCATTATATTTAAAACTAAGAGTTGTAAGTAGTAACTTCGACAAGATCCATAACGGTGATGATATTGTTGTTTGAACAACTACTCCTTGAACATTATTAGCTAACTCAGGAGCTGCCGTAGGGCTTAAAATTAAATATATCAGAGTTAAGGTTGAAAATGATACTCTAATTTTTTCAGAAGAATTATTCAAGAAATATGCTGAGAAGAATGAAATTTATGAATATGACATTCTAGATGAATTTTATGGGTATGAAGTTCTTGGCAAAAATATTTTATATTTCACACCAATCACTCGTTTATTAGCTCCGTTAGTTGTTGGTCATCATGTTACTGAAGAATCAGGTACAGGTATTGTTCATATTGCTCCAATGTTCGGAGAAGACGACTTTTTAATTGGGCAAAGATTTAATTTAGAACAAATTATGCACATTGCAGATGATGGAACTATCTTTGGAACAAGTACTGATTTTGATGGTTTATTTTATGACAGTGCAAACAAACCTATTGTTGAGTTTTTAGATGATAGAGTTATGAAATTGGAGTTTATGAAGCACTCATATCCACATGATTGAAGAACTCACAAACCAATTATTTATAGAGGCACACCTCAATGATTTGTTTCTATTGATAAAATTAGAAGAGACATTTTAGAAAATATTGAAACAAAAGTTTCAACATATCCAGAATGAGCTAAAACAAGATTAAGAAATATGATTGCAGAAAGAGGTGATTGAACTATTTCAAGACAAAGAACTTGAGGTGTTCCAATCATTATCTTTTATGATGAACATAAAAACCCTGTAATCGATAAAGAACAATTTGATTTCACAATTAATCAAGTTTTAGAGCACGATATCAATATCTGATGAGAATGAGACACACAAGACTTATTGCATCCAAAATACAAAGGTAGAGAATTTACAAGAGAAATGGATATTATGGATGTTTGATTTGATTCTGGTGTTTCATTTACTGCTGTTGATATTGATGAGCGTTACAAGGCTCCGTATGACTTATATTTAGAGGGAATTGACCAATACAGAGGTTGATTTAACTCATCTATCATTAACTCAGTTGCATATCAAAAAACAGCTCCATATAAGCAAATTGTTTCACACGGTTTTGTTTTAGATAAGAATGGTGACAAGATGTCAAAATCATTAGGAAATGTAATTAAGCCTATTGATGTTGTTAAAAAACGTGGTGCAGATATATTAAGATTATGAGCAGCTAATAGTGAATATACAAATGATGTAAATATTTCAGATGATATCCTTGATCAAAACACTGAAATCTATAGAAAAATCAGAAATACTATCAGATTTATGTTAGGTAATTTATCTGGTTTTGAATATGATTCTAATATTCAAAAAACAGGTATTCATGCACTTATTTCAGAACAATTAAATGAATTAAAATTAAATATTAAAAAAGCTTATGATGAATATAAATTCATTAATGTTGTTAAATTATTAAATAACTATATTGTTGACTTATCTGGATTCTATTTATCAATTACTAAAGACATCCTTTATATAAGAAAATCAAACGATCCAGAAAGATTAATGGTTCAATCTAACTTATATGAAATCGTAGACTTTATTATTAAAGCAATTGCTCCTATTTTACCTACAACAGCTGAAGAAGCGTACGGACACTTTAATAAAGCTACAAAGCATGACTCAATAATGTTTGATGCATTTGATTTTAATGATGTTGCAGTTAATAAATCATTAATTGAACAATTTGATGAATTCTTCCAATTACGTGCTGAAGTAAATGCTAAAGTTGATAACTTAATTAAAGAAGGTACAATTAAGAGAATTAATGAAGTATATGTTAAATTACCAAATTCATTATCAGACTTTATCAAATCACTTGATTTAAAAACTTTATTAATGGTAGGTAAAGTATCATTTGAATCAAATGATGAATTAGAAATTACAACATTTGATTCTGAAAAATGTCAAAGATGTTGAAATCATTTTGAAAAATCAGAGATGATAGATAATTTATGTAATACATGTTATGAAATTCTAAAAGATTGGGAAGATAAATAATTATGAATAATCAAGAACAAAAAAATAAAACTTTTGTTACTAAAATAGTTGAACACTTCAAAGTAAATTGAAAATCAATTTTAACTGCATATGTAATATTATTCATTACTTTTGCAATTTTCTTAACAATAGACCAACTAACAAAAACTTTTTTATTTAAACATGGTGATGTTTTAAGATTAAGACAAGATGGACAAATTCCTTTACCAGATGGAACATACATTTTCCCTGAAAATATTTATCCATCAAATTCTGGTGAATGACAAAATTTTGGTTTATTTGGAATTAGATCTATTTGACATAAAGGTGTCACATTTCTTAAAACAACTAATATTGCTTTAATTCAAGGATTAAGCTTTATGGTGGCTGCATTTATCCTAATATTACCTTTATTCTTCGCTAAGAATTCTTTATACTATTCAATCCCATTAGGTATCTTACTAGCAGGAGATTTCGGAAACGCGTTAGATAGAATTTTATTTAATGGTTATGTAAAAGATATGCTTTACTTACCTTGAGCAGATAAAGGTACATTCAATCTAGCTGATACATTTGTATTTGTTGGTATTATAGTATTCGTTATTATTTCAATTACAATGTGAATTAAAGAAGCACGTGAAGAGGATAAAGATTTAGAATACGAAGCTAACATTTATATACGTAATAAATAATTCAGTAATTAAATAAACATCTCAACATTGTTGGGATGTTTTTTGTACTAATTTCGTAAATTCATAGTGTTAAATTTAGTTTCCTAATCAATGAATGTAAGTGATGAAATTTGTGTTTCATTAGAGATCAGAATTTTTTAGAAAAAAATTTAAAAAATATTTTTGTTTTTATTTATCAGTGCTATAATATTCACAGTGGTTATAGCAAAGGGGATCACCTGAATCCATTCCGAACTCAGTAGTTAAGCCCTTTAGTGCCGAAGATAGCTTTACAGTGAAAATAGGGAGCCGCTGCTTTTTTTATACCTTTTTTAAAAAATGTTATATCAAAAGCAGCAAAAAGTTTAAATTTCACAAAAAATAAGTGCTAAAAAGCACTTTTTTATTTTTTGGTATAATAATTACATATTGTTTAAGGGAGGTTAAAATGATTCACAATGATTTAACAAAACAAGATGTTTTTTCACTTTTAGATAATTCAAAAGGTGTGAAACTTTTAGTATTTTATGCAGACTGATGTGGTCCATGTAAAATGTTATATGCAAACACATTAACTGAATTAGACCAAAAAGATAATGTCGAAATATTAAGAGTTAATATTGATAAAAACAGAGATTTTGCAAGAGAAATGAATATTACAAGTATTCCATATATTCAAATTTATAAGGATGCAAAATATGTAACTTCACTTTCTGGATATTTACCATATTCAGAATTAAAATCGGTTTTAGACAAAGTGTCAAAAGAGTAATAAAAAAATGGTGCCAACAACTGGACTCGAACCAGCGACCCCTTCCTTACCATGGAAGTGCTCTGCCTGCTGAGCTATGATGGCACATTTAATAAGTTAATTTTATCAATAAAATTAAAAAAGCAACATAATTAAATGTTGCTTTTTGTTTTAGAATAATCCTCCAAGACCACTTAAACCACTTGTTCCACCATTTTTGAATTTATTAGCCATATCAACTATTCTTTTTTGCATTGATTCAAATTCATTAAGTAGTTTATTGTATTCTTGGACGCTTCTTCCTGAACCTTTTAAAATTCTTTCTTTTCTAGATGCTTGTTTTAAAAGTTTAGGATTTTTTCTTTCTTTCTTGGTCATTGAAGACATTAAGATTTGGTAAAGTTGAATTTTTTCTTCAGCTTTATCTAAGTCTTCTTCATTAATTTTATTTGATAAAGAACCTGGAAGCATTTTAAGTAATTTTGAGAATTTACCTAATTTCTTCATTTGCTTAATTTGATCCATTAAATCATCAAGGTCAAATTTGCCTGAAAAAATTCTTTCAACCATATTTTTTGCTTTATCTTCATCAATGTTATCTTGCGCATGTTCGATAAGTGATAAAACATCACCCATCCCCAGAATTCTATCAGCCATACGATTAGGGTGAAATAAATCAATATTAGATGTTTTTTCACCTGTACCAATAAATCTGATAGGCACATTTAAAACTTGACGTAAGCTTAATGCGGCTCCACCACGCGCATCTGAATCAAGTTTTGTAATAATTAAACCTGATAAGCTTAAGTTATCATTGAATGTTTGAGCAACATTAACAATGTCTTGACCAGACATAGCATCAGCAACAAAGAATATTTCAGATGGATGAGCAATTTGTTTAATGTTTTTAAGCTCTTGCATTAATTTCTCATCAATTGATAAACGACCAGCTGTATCGATAATAATTAAGTCATTTTTATTAGCATCAGCTTGTTTTAATGCATTAGTTACAATTTCTTCTGCAGGAACTTCAACACCTTGCTCATAGTAATCAACTTGAATACTCTTTGCTAAAGTTACTAATTGTTGCACTGCAGCTGGACGATAAATGTCAGCTGCAACAACAAGTGGATTATTTACGAATTTTTTCTTTCTAAGATAGTAAGCAATTTTAGCTGTTGCTGTAGTTTTCCCTGAACCTTGAAGTCCACACATCATAATGATATAAGGTTTTTTTGTGATTGAAATTTCGGTAGTTTTTCCACCTAAAATATTTACAAGTTCATCTTGAAAAATTTTAATCATTTGTTGTGATGGATTTAATTTACCTATAATTTCAGATTCTAAAGCCTTTGCTTTAACATTATTAATAAACTCTTTAACAACCCTTAAGTTAACGTCAGCTTCAAGAAGTGCTAATTTTACGTCTTTAGTTACTTCTAAAATATCAGCTTCATTTAGAGTTGTTTTTTTTGACATTTTTGCAATACTTTTTTGTATTCTTTTCTCTAAAAAATCTAACATAGTCATATTATAACATTAAAAACTTTTTATATAGTTTTCTCAAGCATACTAATAAATAAATATTTATTAGTAAATACAAATAAAATCTATAAAAAATATATAATTGAATTTATGATTGAATTAGTAGTTAAATATCCTGAAAGAATTGATAAATATATTTCAAATAATACTGAAATATCACGTAATGATATTAAGCAACTTATTGATGAGAGAGTTGTAACAGTTGATGATGTTTTGGTTAATAAACCTAAATTTACGGTGAGAGAAGGTCAAGTAATTAAAATTTCAAGAGTACTTGATAAGGAGATTAAAGTAGTTCCTAAACAAATGGATTTAGATATTGTTTATGATGATGAATATTTATGCGTCATTAATAAACCAACTGGTATGACAGTTCACCCAGCTCCAGGTCATTATGAAGACACATTAGTGAATGGACTTTTATATCATTTTAAAAATAATTTATCAGATCAAAATGGATTGCTTAGACCAGGCATCGTTCATAGAATTGACAAAGACACAAGCGGTTTATTAGTTATTGCAAAGACCAATGAGGTTCATAATAAACTTTCTGAGTTATTTGCTACTCACGAAATTAAGCGTTCATATTTAGCAATTTGTGATGGCGTATTAGAAAGTAAAAAACTTAAATTAGTCTTACCTATTGGTAGAAATGCTAAAGATAGACTTAAAATGGAAGTAACTGATATTAATGCTAAACCAGCAACTACTCACGTTACTTTATTAAAAACATTTTACATTGATAACTTACCTAAATCACTTGTAAAATGCGAACTTGAGACAGGAAGAACTCATCAAATCAGAGTGCATATGGCATATATTAAAAATCCAATTTATGGAGATCCTGTTTACAACAAGTATGTTGATGAAAATGGACAAAGATTACACGCTTATAAATTAGAATTACATCATCCTATGACTGGAAAAGAAATGGTGTTTTATTCAAAACCACCACACGACTTTGATGTAGCTGATTTTAATTTCGATGAATTTATAAAAGAAGATGAAATAAAGGAGGTTTTGAATGCTTAAATGAAATTTAAGAGATTTTCTAAAATATCGTAAAGCAGATGAACTGTATGAGAAAGGACAAAAAACATTTGCTAGTTGAGTTTGACTTTTATTTGCTTCAATCACATTAATTGCTGCATTAACATTGGCTGGCTTCTTAATTGTAACAATCGGACACAATACATTTTTAAACCCTGACACTACAAATTTATCATCAGATGAAGTAATTAAAGTCGAAAGTGAAAGTAAAAGTTTTTTTATTTTTTGCATAATAAATCATTTTTTTTACATAATTATTTTTTGTGCTGCTGCAATTGTGATAATTGTTTCTTTTATCAAAGTTCGTAAGGAAAAAACTTATCTTAATTTCAATAGATGACCAATTCTATTATCAACAATTGTAGGACTATTCAGTGTTTTCACATTATTCAAGTACATTTACAACGGCACATTTAATCAACAAGGTTTACCAAATATTGTAATTGCAATTGTTGTTATTGATGTTGTTACAACTATATTAACAATTGTTAACTGATTAATTCCTGCTAAAAAAGTTGTATTTATTATTAAGATGTTCTACTCAATTAAAATGGAAGAAGAAACACTTGCTATGGCTGCTAAAATGCAAGAGTTATTCAAAAATAACCCAAATGGTATTTCTGATTTATTTTCAGGATTTGCTAACGGCGCAAACTTAAATGATATTTTCAAAAATCAAAACAAATCAGCAGATGCTACTGATTCAGAAAAGAAAGATTTATCAGAAGAAGAAAAAATTCAAGCAGATGTCCAAAAAGAAACTGCAATCAAAAAACTTTTAGAAATTCCAAATGAGCAATTATTCAAAATGGCTGAATTATTAGGTATTAGTGGATATCAAGAAATGCCTAAAGATAAATTAGCTGAACTAATTTTTAATTACACAAAACAAGCTGAAGAGGAACATAATAAAGAAAATGCTTAATAGGCATTTTCTTTATCTTTAATTATGGTTTACACACATAAATTACTTGCTGAAAATGAAATTTCAGTTGATAAAGATTGATTTGTTTTATTAGGAGAAAGATACACTTATAAATTGCTTCCTAATAATTATCTTTACATATTTGACTCAAGTCAAAAAGTAGCAAAATCACTACGTTGTAGGTCTGAAAGAAGAATAAAACCATTATTATTGGAGTTTGTAAGAGAGCAAATTTCAATAATTATTCAGAAATACTTTGATGAATATTCACAAATAATGAGCCTTGATAAAAGGTGAAGATGGGAGTTAAAAAACTCAAAATCATACTGAGGAAGATGTGTAATTAGTTCATCAGATCCCAAAAAACAATTTTTAATAATGTTCAATGAGAGATTGTATTTAATCGACGAATATTTTATTAAAGAAACTGTAGTTCACGAATTATTGCATGCAGTAGGTTTCGTTAAACACGATAAAACTTTTAAAAAAGAATTAGTTCGCCATTTACCTGATTTAAAAGAAAAGATTGAAGCTCATTATCATCCAATTTTGAGCAGAACTTCAAAGGTATAAGAAAATTCTCATCAATCGATGAGAATTTTTCATTTCTATTTAATTTTGATTAAGTAAATATTTTTCTTACCAACGTGTAGAAGTGCGAATTTGTTATTTCATAAACTTGAATTTAAAACGCTATCTTCATTTACTGGTTCTAAATTGAGCTTAATTGAATTATTTGCAATAAACTCTCTAGCTTCACGTTTTGATTTAATAATGTTATTTTCAATAAGTTGATTAATTAAATTTTGGTCTTTAACTAATTCAAAATGGATAATATCTTCATAAATGTCAGATATTTCTTCTGTTGAATAATTTGATAAATCTAAATTTTTATTAAATAATATTTCTGAAATTAATTTTGCTTTTTTAGCTTCAGCACTGGAGTGAACGTCGGAAATAACTGCATAAGCAAGCTCTTTTTGAGCATATCTTAATGAAGGTTGCTCTTTATGTTTTTCGATAATTTGTTCAATTTGCTCTAATGGTAAAAATGTTAGTCATTTAAGTAATTTTTCAACTTCACTATCAGGTTGATTTAACAAGAATTGATACATAACAAATGGTTTTGTTTTTGATGCATCTAATCATAAACTACCACCACCTGTTGATTTACCAAATTTATTTCCATTTGCATCAGTTAATAAGTTAGCTGTGATTGCGACTGCTTTATGATCGTTTCCGTGCAATGTAGAAATCATATCTAAACCAGTTGTGATATTTCCTCATTGATCTGAACCACCGAATTGAATGCAAATATTTTTATCTTTGTATAAAGTAGCAAAGTCTCAACCTTGAATTAATTGGTAAGTGAATTCGGTAAAACTTAATCCTTTTTCAATTCTAGAAGCAACTGAATCTTTAGCAAGCATATATGAAATATTTACTAATTTACCTACAGATCTAAGAAATTCTAAAATATTCATATCTTTGTAAAAATCATAGTTATCTACAACAGTTAAACCGTATGATTCAAGCTGTGCCTTAATTTTATTTTTATTTTCTAGAACAGTAACATCATCAAGAAGTTGTCTTTCAGAATCTTTGAAAGAAGGGTCACCGATCATTCCTGTAGCTCCACCTAAGATTACATAAGTTGTAAAGCCTGCTTGTTTAAATCTTAATAAGTTAGCTATTTGAATGTAATTTCCTAAGTGTAAACTTGTTGCTGTTGGGTCAAAGCCACAGTAAACTCCAACACCTTCCGGAAGTGAGTTGAATTTTTCCTCATTACTAATGGCTTTTAAAATACCACGGTTTCTTAATTCTTTAAGTACATTCATTTTAAAATTCAAAATCCTTTCCAATTTGTTCGCTTGTTCCGAAAATTAATCCTTCTCTATCGATTCCTAAAGTTCTGTATCCTGATAGCATTCCATAACTTTTTACATTAAGCATTTCGCCTTCTAAGACTTCTAGACCACTGAAAACAGTTGTTCCCGGTAATGATAAAACAACAACTTTACCTTCTTGAGAATCCAATGTGTTTGTAACTAATTGAATATGTTCATTTGTTTCTTTATTAATTAAAACTTCTAGAACAAATAACTTTTCACTTTTAGGGTGTTTTTCTCTTTTTGTAATTAAACCGTAAATAATTTTAGGTGCATTTTCTAAAGCAAAACCATTTTTAACTAAAACTGAAGATAATTTTGTAATTTGTTCTGCATTTAATGCCCCAAATTTTGAACTAGGTTCAATATCAAGAAGCTTATTATCAAGTAAATTTATAGAATGTATTTTTTTATTATCATCTGAAAAAATAATCATATTATCAAGTTGTATTTGTTGAGTTTTCGAAACTCTACTATCAACAAAAATAATAGATACATTTGAGAATGATTTATCCAAATTATTAAACAATATCATAAACAAAATTATACATAAATTTAATATAATTGAATTTATGAAAAAGGTAGCTATAGTAGTAGACTCAGCTTCAGGATTAAATAAAAAACAAGCTGAAGATTTAGGATGATTTTATCTTCCTTTAAGAATTGAATTAGATGGAAAAACATACAATGATGGTATCGATTTAACACCAGAAGATTTTTTCACTTACTTTAATCTAGATACAAAAACCTATAGAACTTCTGCAACACCAATCGGGATAGCAGAAGATTTAATTAGTGAGTTATCAAAAACACACGATTATGTTGTTGTTTTCCCTATTTCAAAACATTTATCAAGTCAATATCAAAACTTAAAGGCTCTTGAATCATCATATCCAAAATTAAGAGTTATTGAGTCGATTTTTGTTGCATCATTAATCACACTTCAAGTTTGAGATTTTGTTGAATTAATCAAAAATGGAACTGATGTTGATGAAGCAATTAGAGAAATTGAACAATGAGATGAAAGACAAAAAGTTTCAATTTTTCCTAAACACAATGAATACTTATTAAAAGGAGGAAGATTAACACCTGCTGCAGCTGTTGTTGCTAGATTGCTTAGAATCATTCCTATTGTAAGTTTCTATAAAGGAAAATTAGAAAAGGAAGGAAAAGGTTTAGTATTCTTAAAAACAATTTACAAGAATATTGATGCTAAATTAAAGGATAACGATAAAGATATCTTAATTATCCATTCAAATTCAGGCGATTTAAAAGATGTTGTTGATTATATAAAAAGCAAGGGAAAAAATAGAGTTTTCACAACATTATTACCTAACTGTATTTCAGTTCATACAGGACCTGAAACTATTGTTGTAGTTCAATTATCTAAAAACTTAACTGAAGAAAAAATTAGTACATTATAGAATGCTAAAAAAAATCGTTTGTTCTAGTCTGCAAGACTTAGAACTTTTTATAAATCAAAATTTTGAACTATTTAAAGAGAAACAATTTTTATTATTATCAGGTGATTTAGGAGCTGGAAAAACTACTTTCACTAAATTATTAGGTAAAAAAATAGGTATAAAAGAGAAGATTACATCACCAAGTTTTTCATATATGAAAAACTATGATGGTCTAATTCATATTGATTTATACAACTTTAAATCTTCAATTGATGAGTTTGAAGATTATTTTGATGATAATTTAGTTGTTATTGAATGAGCGAACTTGCAAAATTTAGATTTTACACATTATGTAAAAATTAATGCATATATGAATGAAGACGAAAAACATGTTTTTGAAATTACAGAGGTTAAATAATGAATGTTTATTTAGATACAGCAACAGAGGATTTTGTTTTAGTTTTATTTGATAAAGATTTCAATGTTGTTGACTTTGTTTTATTAGAAGGTTATAAGAAAAAAGTTCAGTTAATAACTGAACAATTTCAACTGTTATTGAGCAAAAATAATTTAACAGTAGGTAAAATTAATAACTTTTATATAAACAAGGGACCAGGTTTTTTCACTGGTGTAAGAAGTTCTTTAGTTTACTTTAGAACTTTTGCTCTTTTATATAAAAAACCTCTCTTTACAATTAATACATTTGAAATTTTAGAAACATTAAGTCCTAATAGAGAAAACTTCTATATAGATGCGCAAGGTTCAAAAGTATATTTTTATGATAAAAACACCATTCAAATAGTTGATAAGGATTCAACTGAAGTTGACAAAGTAGATTATAAAAAGATGATTGATAGCTTCAAGGATTTTAAAGATAAGTTCAAAGAAGAAAACACTATGAGCGTAGAACCTTTATATATTAAACAACCTCAAATTGGAGGTGTAAACTAATGAGAATTTTAGGTATTGAAACTTCCCATGATGACACATCTTTAGCAGTTTTAGAAGATGGAAAAGTTTTAGATTTATGAACTATTTCACAAATTGATATTTTTAAAGAGTTCGGAGGAACCATTCCTGAAATAGCTTCACGTGAGCATGTTAAAAATATCGCGCTTATTCAGGAATTAATATTGCAAAAATATGATCCAAATTCTTTTGATTATATTGCTTACACGAAAGAACCTGGTTTAATAGGAACGCTACAAGTTGGTTATTTATTTGCAAGTGCTTTTGCACTAGCAATAAATAAACCTTTAGTGCCTGTCAATCACCTTGTTGGTCATTTTTTATCAGCCACATTAACTAACGAAATTACATTCCCTGCATTATGTTTATTAGTTTCTGGTGGGCATACGCAATTAATTTATGCTAAAGATGTAGAAGATTTAGAAATCATCGGTGAGACACTTGATGATGCTGTTGGAGAAGCTTTCGATAAGGTTTCTTCAAGATTAGGTCTAGGTTTTCCTGGTGGACCGATTATCGATAAGCTTTTCAAAGAATATGATGGTGAATTTACAAAATTAACATTTCCACACACAGATAATGAATTAGATTTTTCATTTAGTGGTCTTAAAACACAAGTTTTAAACAAAGTTAACAAAGCTCAAATGAAAAATGAAGAACTTGACAAGGAACAACTTGCTGTCTCTTTTCAAAAAACAGCTATTGACTACTTGATTAGTAAAACTAAAGCAGCATTAGAGAAATATGATGTTGAAACTTTAGTTTTAGGCGGTGGAGTTTCTGCTAACTCCTACCTAAGGGAAGAGTTTTGTAAATTGCATAAAAACACTATTGTTCCATCATTAAAATATGCGACAGATAATGGTGCTATGATAGCTCAAGTTGCATATCTAGCTTTTTCCTGAAAAAAATAAAAAAACTTTTAAATAATTTATAATTAAATTGATAGATTAATTAGGAGGCATTTATGAATTCAGTATCACCAAAAAGCAGATTAGTTTTAACTTTATTATCATTCTTCTTAGGAGCATTTGGAGTAGATAGATTCTATGCCGGAAGAATCGGATTAGGTTTATTAAAAGTTTTAGTAGGATCATGAATTTCAGTTGGAATTTGACCAATTGTTGACTTCATTTTAGCTGTTTGTGGAAAACAAAAAGATGCAAATGGTAACGAAATTTCAAAATGATAATTCAGTTATCGCTAATTAAAATTATGTTTTTAAAATGAACAATATAAGTTGTTCATTTTTTAATTTACTTATTTTATAGTGAACAAGGCATAAAAAAAACTAACTCATATTATTTAAATGAGTTAGTTAATCATTAAAAGTATTATTTTGTAATTTTTGTAAAGTCACTTTCTAAGTTAGCTGCAGCTTCTGAGTTTACATCAGCTAAAATTAATGACATTCTTAATGCTGAGATAATTAAGTTGTTTGCTACAGATTTATTAAATCCAAACGCTTCAATTTTTGATGTAAATTCTGCTATTTGTTCTGCTGAAGCATTAACTGGATATTTAGCAACTCAGTATTGTATAGCTTTAGCGTTTTCAACATCTTTTGTAGCTTGTTTCACAAATTCTTGTTCTAAATCAGCTTCTGATGATTTGATTAATTGTAAGTACTCAGTTTTCTTCATTCCAAATTGTTTTAATTGTTTTTCGAATTCAGATTTTAATAATCCAAGTCTTTCTTCCACGAATGATGGGTGCAAGTTAACTTTTGCTAATTTGATTGTTTGTTCAATTAATGAAAGGTAGAATGAATCAACGTTTGAGAAGAATTTTTTAATGAAAACATTGTTTTTAAGTTCTTTTTCAAGTGATTTAAGATCTGTGATTTTTGGATCACCAAGTAATTTAACATTTTCATCTGTAAATTCGAATAATTTTAATCTCTTTATTGAGTTAATTGAAACTTGGAATACTGATTCTTTGTTTTGGTATTCTTTAACGAAGTAGTCAGCAGGGAATGTAACAAATACATCGCCTTTTCATCCTACTGATTTACCAACAAGTTGATCTTCAAATCCTGGAATAAATGTTTTTGAACCTAATTTTAAATCATAGTTTTCAGCTTCTCCACCTTCAAATGGTGTGTTGTCAATAAATCCTTTGAAGTTAATGTTAACTGTATCTCCAAGTTTTGTTTTAGCTTTTTTATCTGTAATTTCTTCATTAACAGATAATTTTTCTTGGATATCTTTCTTCATATCATCAACATCTTTTTTAGCTACTTTAATTGATTTGTATTCTAATTTTAATTTTTTAGGATCTACTGCAAAATCTGGTTCTTCAACAAAAATGTAAACTAAGTAAAGATCTTCACCATCTTTTTGTAAGTCTAACATTGGGTATCTAGCTGCTTTAATTTTGTTTTTTGCAGCATATTCAAAAACAGCTGGAAGATTTTCATTGCTAAATGAGTTAACTGTATCAGTAAATGCAGCTCTGTGGTCTACATATTTTTCGATTTCAGCTTTAGGAGCTTTTCCTGGTCTGTAACCTTTAACTTTAACTTTTTTAGCTAATTTGTCTGTAAATTCTTTTAATTTTTTATCAAAATCTGCTTGATTAATTTTAACTTTAACAACAACTTCTGATTTTTTCTTATCTTTTGTATGTGTAATCATGGTTACCTCCAATATTATTAATAAATTAATAATATTTTACACTATATTAAAAATTAAGGGTGTAAAAAATAAACATGCGAGAGCATGTTTAAATTATTGAATCTAAAATGACTTTTGGGTCTTTGTCATTGAATAAAACATCGATAATTCCTTGTAAAAACGGAATATCTTTAATGTTATATTCTTCAATTATTTTTTGTAATGTTATTGCTGTATCGTAACCTTCGGTAGTTACGTTTTGTGTTGCTAAAGCTTCGCTAACACCTACTTTTGCAACATTAATACCAAAACTAAAGTTTCTACTTGTAGGTGATGAACATGTTAAGAAAATATCCCCCATAGCTGCAAAATTGTAACCAATTGTATCTTCCTCATTAGGGAACATAGTTTTATATATTTTAAATATTTCATAAGTCCCTAATGTAAGGAGTCCAGCGTGTGAATTTTGACCCGGATATAAAACTGATGTCATTCCTAATCCAATCGCCAAAACATTTTTAAGAGCAGCAAATACCTCAGCACCTTTAATATCATCATATGGTTTTACATAAAAATGTGAATTATTAAAGCATTGTGCAACTTCTTGGTTGAATTTTGAATTTGTCCCCACAATGTTAACCATTGTAAGTTTTCCTTCAAAAACTTCAATTGCAAATGATGGTCCCATAATTGACGCAAGATTTTCGAGATTTTTATCAAATGCAGTAGTTATATAGTCAGAAAAGAATTGTTTTGTTTCAGGTTCAAGACCTTTTGATAAGTTGATAATGCTAATTTTTTTGTTTCCAAGCACTTTGGCTGATTGTCTTAAAATTGTACCAACAGCAACTGATGGAACAGCTAGGATCACTGTGTTTACATTTTCATAAAAGTAACCTAAATCATTTGTTGCTGAAATAAGATTAGAGTTTTTAAATGGAATCTCACCAAAAAATTTGCGATTATATCCATAGTTAATATCGCTAATTTCTTGTTCATTAATTCCATACATAATTACTGGAAAATTATTCTCAATTAAAATATTTGCTAATGCAGAACCGAATGCACCAGTCCCTAGCACACCGAATTTAATTTTTTCTTTCATATTACTAATTTTACTTTATTTAATATAAAAAAAGAGCACAAAAAAATGGCAGGAGTAGCAGGATTCGAACCCACAACACACGGGGTTGAAGCCCGTTGTTCTACCGTTGAACTATACTCCTAAAGCCATCTATATTATATATTATTTATCTAAAATCCTAATAACATCTTTAACTGTTTTTACATCCCTTAATTCATCGTCAGAAATTGTAATTCCTAATCTTTCTTCAGCATCAAAAATTAATTCAGCTAGATCAAGAGAGTCAACTCCAAGTTCTCTAATATTAGAGTCTTCTGTTATGTTTTTGTTTTTAGATATTTTTTTAAGTTCACTAAAAACTAAGTCTTTAATATTTGAATTCATGACTTAATTATATATTATTTAAGCTCTATTAAATAAGTTTTAGTTTTTACTTTGTCTTCATTAATGTGCTTCATATAAATAAAAATTTGATTTTTATTGATAATTTTATAATCGAACAAAATTGAACCATATTTTGTAGGAAATCTCCTGATTACGTCGTGGATTACAGATTTAACAATATCTTCATCGATGTATTTAAATCCATATTCATCAACTTTTACAAATTTTTCAAAATATTTCGCCTCTAATGTTGGAAAAAATCAGGAATTCTCATCTTCTTCGTAATTGTAATAATTTTTGATTTTTCCATCATTTCTTTTTCATCTTTTGCCAGGAACTTCTTCAAACTGTTTTCTATTTTCTGATAAGTTTCTATGTAGAAAGTATGCACCAGTCCCTATTAAACCACCGACAACACAAATGAGTACAACTTTACTGATTTTTTTGATCAAGTCTTTTCTTTGTCTGTTCATCTAAAATGAACTCATTGAAGTTGAAAAATTCATCTTTAATTATTTTGATTGAATCTTTTAAGTCAATTACGAAGCGATATGTAACTTTAGGATTGTCATCATCAAAATAAGCAATTCTCAATCTTTTATCTGTATTACTTTCGTAAAGTTGAGTGGGTTTGATATCAAAAGTTTTGATGAAATCAAAATTGAAATAAGGTGTGGAAATTGGAAATTTAAAAGTTAATAGACCACTATATTGATATGGAATTTTTAAGGATTTACTAGGTATTAAACCTGGAATTTTGTTAATTGTCATATCTGATTCATTAGTAGTTAAATAGTCATCTATCCTTACCACCTTGTGATAACAGTTATTTTCAATTAGTCCAGAGTGATAAATATTATCGTCATTTTCTTTTTCTAAATGCAAATTAATTTTTTCATTTTTGGACAAGAAATTATTTATATGAACTTCATTGACATTAATTTGCATATCTGTATTTTTATTATTTTCTCCAGGCATCAAATTATCTTTTTTATCATTAAATTGTGTAATTTTCAATAAATTCGTGAATTGATTTATATTATTAATTTTTGGTAATTCTAAAATGATGTTGTGATAGTACTTTTTAGTTCAGTAAGTTGAATTTTCAGAAAAATTAAAAACATATGAGTAAGGCACTTTGATTTTAAATAATAAATTTTGTGGAGATATTTGTTGTGAATTCTTAATTTCATTCCCAAAAATTACCTGATATTCCTTAAATAATTCTTCCTCAATTCCCAAAACTTTGGATGTAAATGTAAACCTAATGAAGATTGAATTTAATTTATTGAATGGTGTATCTAACTCAATGAAATTCAGTCTCTTGAAATTACTAAGACCAAAATCGTCAGTACTAAATTCAGCTTTTTGTTCCTTATTAACAAAAAAATAAGCTTTAATAGTAAATTTATTATTTAAAATGTTTAGATTAAATCTTCTTTTTAGAAGGTATCTGAGAGCTTCAGTAAATGGTGTATTGATTTTATCTTTAAATCCAAAACTGATGTCTGTATATCCATTTGATAAAATTCTATCTATACTAATAATAAATGGTAAATCAAAATTACTTAGATCAAAATTTCCTAGATTTCCACCATTTAATATGTTTACTTTGAAGTCTCTTTGTTCAACAATATAAGTATCCTGATTGTGTATGGACACAATGTTATACATAGTTAAAGTAGATTTCTATAAACTCTTTGATAGCGTCTCGTTTTCTCTTGTAGAATGTGGTCTTTGAGAAATAATCGGTATATCATTCCTTGTTATATCTTGTTTCTTCGTCACAATACATTTTGTTGATTATTCAAGAATTTTGAATTTTCATCAATGATAAAACTAATCCGACTAATGAAGAGTCCTTTTTGAGTTTGTTAGTTTCAATCTCGAGTTGTTTAGAAACCTCAGGATCATTTTTGTGTCTTAAAATAGTTTCTAAATTAACTATTTTACTTTTAAGATTTTTAATAAAAATATCTCTTAATTTAAATATATTATTTACTACTGCGCACTCTTGAGCATATAATGCTTTTTCTTGTGCTTCGGTTAATAGATTTTGTTGCATGTTTTCTCCGTTTAATAAATTTATATATGTAATTATTTTTTGAATATTTTTGGCCATATTTTTCCTCCTTTCACACTTATTTTGTAAAAAAACTACCGATTTTGATCAAAAAAATACTAAAAAAGAACAAAGGTATTGCTTTGTTCACATTTAATGCAAAAATAGAATATAAAAAAATGATGTACAACATCATTTTTAATATGCCTTTGCAAAGACCACATATCTACTTGTTTTATTATCACAACCCTCTCAAAAACACTCGACATCCTTGATTGGTTTATCTAAAGAAAGAGGAATGCATCTTGCTGTTGCTCCGGTGTCTTCTTTGATTTGATCTTCAACATTACCATCACAGCAAAATGGAGCAATAACAAACTTGTTTTCAGCTATTTTTGATTTGAAATCTTCGTAGTTATAAACGTATTCTTGATTGTTGATTAATCTTTGTTCGGCTTGTTCGTATAAATTATCATGAATTTGTTTTAATAATTCTGAAACAATATTTTTAACATCCTTAATTGCTATTTGTGATTTTTCAAGAGTATCTCTTCTAACGATTGTAACTTGATTGTTTTCTAAATCTTTAGGCCCAAGTTCAATTCTTAATGGAACTCCTTGTATTTCTGAGTTAGAAGCTTTGAAACCTGGGTTTTTATCAGTATCATCTAATCTAACACGGAATTTTCTTGAAAGGTCAGCGAAAAGTTTTTTAGCTGTTTCATGAATTTGTGGATTCTTATTTGCGAATAATTCTAAAATATCAATTTGAACTGGAGCAACATAAGGAGGGATGATAATTCCTCTATTGTCACCATGTGTCATAATAAGTGCACCAATTAATCTAGTTGTGCAACCTCATGAAGTTTGATAAACATTTTCAAATTCATTCTTTTCATTTTTAAAAAGAATTTCAAAAGGTTTTGAGAAGTTTTGAGCTAAATAGTGGCTAGTTCCTGCTTGAAGAGCATATCCATTTTTCATCATAGCTTCAATTGTTCAAGTTGTACATGCACCTGCGAATTTTTCATTTGGTGTTTTCTTACCTATAATAGTAGGAATAGCAAGGTATTTTTTTAGGAATTTAGAATACACTTTAATCATTTCTTTTGAAAGAGTTCTAGCTTCGAGTGATGATGAATGAGCTGTATGCCCTTCTTGTCACAAGAATTCTCTAGATCTTAAAAATGGTCTAGTTGTTTTTTCTCATCTAATAACACTTACTCATTGGTTGTAGATCATTGGTAAATCTTTATATGATTGAATTGAGTTTTTAAATAAGTGTGCAAATAAAACCTCTGATGTAGGTCTAATAAAAAGTTTCTCATCTAACTCTTTATTACCGGCCATTGTAACTGTAGCAAGTTCAGGATTGAATCCATCAATGTGTTCTTTTTCTTTGTTGAAAAGTGATTCAGGAATTAATAATGGTAAGTTAACATTTTGAACATTTTTTTCTTTGAATGCTTTATTTAAATTTTCTTGAATTAGTTCTCAAATTCCATATGAGTTAGGAAGTAAAAACATTGTACCTTTTGTAGGTCCGTACATCATTAATTTTCCGTTTTGAACAACGTCTGTATATCATTGAGTGAAGTCTTGTTCTAATGGTGTAATTTTGTCTAATTGTTTGTTATTATTCATAGTTTTTAAATTTTAGCACAAAAGATAAATTTAAGAGGTCAAAATTCAAAAAGTGCAAATTTAAACTATTTTTATTTAAAAATTGCGTTTTTAATAAAAAAGTAATGCAAAAAAGGTAATAAAAAAACACCTTTCGGTGATATGGCTGCCCCAGTTAGATTCGAACTAACGCATCGTGGAACCAAAACCCACTGCCTTACCGCTTGGCTATGGGGCAATCATGGTGGGGGGAGAGGGATTCGAACCCCCGAATCCGAAGAAAGTGGGTTACAGCCACCCGCATTTGGCCGCTTTGCTATCCCCCCAAACACATCAATATTATAAAACAAAAAAAATATTTTGAAAATAAAAAAATGTTTTTTATTAGGTTATATAAGAGTGAAAAATATAAAAGAAAAAGCAACAATTGTTGCTAATTTCCAAAATTATCTATGGTGTCCTAAAACTGATTGAATTCTTTCTTTTGTAGGTTCAACAACAATGTATGTTCCTGCAACACATGCATCCTGAGTTTCCAAGTTGGAAGCTCATTTTTTATAATTTTTAAACTCTACT
>NZ_JBLWID010000010.1:0-21838 GCF_048381515.1 Mycoplasma sp. 4463 | reverse complement strand
GAATAAATTTAGATAGCAAAAGTTATCAATTTATTATAAAAAATAGTTATATCAACTAACTAAGTGTTAAATAGTTTTTTAAATAAAAAATCAACAGCATAATAGCATATATCTATCTTAAAATATAAAATATTTTAATATAATTTAAAATAACGACAATTTAGGTGTAAATGAAAGGAATTTTTATGGACAATACAAAAGAAATACAAAGAGCTGAATTACATAAAACAATTTGAAACATTGCTGATCAATTAAGAAGTCAAGTTGATGGATGAGAATTCAAAAACTATGTACTTGGAACACTTTTTTATCGTTTTATCTCGGAAAGTATCACAAGATATGTAAATACCATTCAACACGAAAGTGGTGATTTAGATTTTAATTATGAAGCCTTAAGTGATGACGAAATTACCGATAACATCAAAGAAGCTATTATTTCTGCAAAAGGGTTTTTCATTTACCCTTCACAACTTTTTACAAATGTTGAAGCTAATGCAACCAACGATGAAAACTTAAATGAAACACTTGAAAATATCTTTAAAAACATTGAAAATTCTGCAAAGGGTCGTTCAAGCGAAGGTGACCTTAAAGGACTTTTCGAAGATTTTGATGTTAACAGCAACAAATTAGGAAATACAGTTGCAAAATGTAACGCTACATTAAGAGCACTTCTTACAGGTGTTAAAAAAATGGAGCTTGGAAACTTTGAAGACAACACTATTGACTTATTTGGTGATGCATATGAGTTTTTAATTTCTATGTATGCTCAAAACGCAGGTAAATCAGGTGGTGAATTTTTTACTCCACAAGAAGTAAGTAAATTACTTTTCAAACTTGCTGTTGGAAATAGAACTGAAGTTAGAAAAGTTTATGATATGTGTGCTGGTAGTGGTTCTCTATTACTTCAATCAATTAAAGTGCTCGGGAAAGACAACATTAAAGAAGGTCTTTATGGACAAGAAATTAATGTTTCTACTTATAACTTATGTAGAATCAATATGTTCTTACACGATATTAACTACAGTAAGTTTAAAATCATTTGTGATGACACATTAACTCATCCTGGTTTAGATGAGGAAGAACCATTTGATGTAATCGTTTCTAATCCACCTTACTCAATCAAATGAGAAGGCGATGCTAATGCAACATTAATTGCTGATCCTAGATTTGCACCAGCCGGTGTGCTAGCTCCCAAATCTAAAGCTGACTGAGCATTTGTCCAACATGCACTTCACAAACTTTCAGCAGATGGTACAGCTGCAATCGTTTGTTTCCCTGGAATTATGTATCGTGCTGGAGCTGAAGCTAAAATCAGAAAATACTTTGTAGATAACAACTTTGTTGATGCAATTATTCAATTACCAGACAACTTATTCTATGGAACAAGTATTTCAACTTGCATCCTTGTAATTAAGAAAAATAAAACAAGCAATGAAGTTAAATTCATTGACGCAAGTAAGGAGTTCATTAAAATTGCAAATAACAACAAGTTAACCGATGAAAACATTCAAAACATTATCAACTTATACAATTCAGACGAAGATAAAGTAAATGTCCTTAAAATTGTTAGAACAGAAGATATAGCAAATAATAATTACAGTCTTTCTGTAAACACTTATGTTGAAAAAGAAGACACAAGAGAAGTTATTGATATTAAGAAGTTAAATCAAGAAATCAAAGAAATTGTTGCAGAGCAAGCTGTGCTTAGAGCAAAAATTGATGAAATTGTTGAAAGATTAGATAAAAGTCTTGGAGACTTGTAGAAAAGGATTTTAAATATTATGAAAAATGAAAATCAAACTAATTTTTCTATTGAAAACTTCCTTTCAGCAAACGACATAAAAAATGTACAAATTAAGAAACTTTATGAAGTAACAATTTGAAGCAAATCATTCGCTAATTTTGACAAAACTAAACTCTTAAAAAGTGAAATAAACTATAAGTCAATACTTTCAAAAGAAGTCAAAGAATTAGTTGTAGAAAATGGAGATATAAAACTACTTACAACATATCCATCTGATATGTTTACATCTACAGATATTTGAGATGGAGATGTTTATGAAGAAGAAATTGTTTATATCCCATCAGGTGGTAACCCTTACGTTCAATACTATAATGGTAAATTTATTAATGCAGGTAACATAATCGGAACATCATATGATAAAAATGTTCTATTAACAAAATATGTATATTACTTCCTAAAATCTAAAAACGATTTAATTGCCAAAGTATTTAGAGGCAGTGGAATTAAACACCCATATATGCCTGAGATTTTAGAAATTGAAATCCCTATTCCATCAATCGAAGTTCAAACCCAAGTGGTTAATATATTAGATATCTTTTCTAGTTACGCAGAAAAGCTGAAAGCGGAGCTGAAAGCGGAGCTGAAAGCTAGATCCACACAGTATGAATACTACAGAGACAAATTGTTATCAAACAACAATTTGTCAAATGACATTAATTTTTTTAGCAAAAAATTAAGCGAAATCGCAGAAATAAATATTGGTAAACAGCCTTCTAAAGAAGATCTTTCAGAAAATGGGTTATATCCATATATGAATGGTGGTATTAGCAAAAGTTCTAACGCTAAAAACTTTAATAATATTAAAAATACAATCATTGTAAGTCAAGGTGGATCAAATGCCGGTTATGTTCAATGAATGTATGAAGATTTTTACCAAGGATCCCATTGTTATTCATTAAAAGTTACTTCTAAACAGATATTGAATAGATTCTTATTTTTCTATTTAAAATCTAATCAAGATAAAATATTCAATTTGGTTCAAGGTAGTGGAATACCAGGCCTAAAAAAGACATCATTATCTTCATTAACAGTTTTAATCCCCTCAATTCGAAATCAAGAAAAAATAGTGAAAGTTCTTGATAACTTTGAATCAATTTGTAAAGATCTTAAAATCGGACTGCCTGCTGAGGAAATAAAAAGACAACAACAATACGAATTTTATAGAAACTCTATCTTTGAATATCTTGAAACTAACTCATTTGAAAAATTAATGTGTGTGAGAGAGAGAGAAGATAACTTAACCACAGGTTTAATTAAATTAATTCAATATATCTTTGATCAAACTATTTCATTAAAATTATCTAAACTAATTCAATTTACAAATGGATTTAACTTCCTAACAAATGCAAATTTTGATGATAGCAAACCTGCAGCATCAATCATAAAAATAGCAAACATTGACAAAAACAACAATTTAAACATTAATAATGCTGAAAAATTTAATTTCAGTTCATATCCTAACAATGATTTATCTAAATACAAAGTTAATAAAAATTGCATATTAATAGCTATGTCAGGAAATACAATTGGTAAAACTTATTATTCAACTGAAGAATTAAACTGCTATATAAATCAAAGGGTTGGAAAAATTGAAACACAATTAGATATTATTAACCTAAAATTCATTTACTTTTATCTAAATAATATAATCCCTAATTGAATTAAACAGTTTTACTTAAAATCTTCACAACCAAATATAAATACTTCAGATATCTTTGATATTGAAGTAAAAGTTCCTTCTCTGGAAAAACAAAATAAAATAGTTAATACACTAGAAAATTTTGAATCAATTTGTAAAGATCTTAAAATCGGACTCCCGGCTGAGGAAATAAAAAGACAACAGCAATACGAATTTTACAGAAACTCTATCTTTGAATATCTCGAAACTAACTCATTTGAAAAATTAATGAGAGAGAGAGAGAGAGAGAGAAGATAACTTAACCACAGGTTTAATTAAGTTAATTCAATATATATTCGGAAACACAATTTTAATTTCTCTTAATGATATATTTGAAAAAATTTACACAGGAGAATTCATTGTAAAAAATCCTGGTTTTGGAGAATTTAAAATTATTAATGGTGGTAAAAACGTTCTCGGGTATACAGATGACTACAATTGCGAAAATGCAATAACTATTGCAAAAGTTGGTTCAACGGGTTATGTTGATTTAATAGAGGAAAAATTCTGATTAAGCAATAGTTGTATTGCTTTAATACAACCGAAAGAATTAATTGTAAATAACAAATATGTGTTTTATTACTTAAAAAATAATGAACAAAAACTAAAGAATTTAGCTAACAGTGGTACATTATCTTCGATAAACTTGAGCGATTTAAGAAAACTACAAATCAAATTACCATCACTAGAAACTCAAAACAAAATAGTCGAGATTCTAGATACTTTTGACACCATGTGCAACAATTTAAAAATAGGTCTTCCGGCTGAAGAAGCAAGAAGACAACAACAATATGAATATTATAGAAATTTAATATTTGATAAATTATCAGATAAAAATAATTAACACTTTAATACCTATATCCAAGCTATATAAGACTAATATAAGCAACATATAACAATAATATAAAGGTGGATTTACTATGGCAAAAGAAAATCACGCAATATTACACACTCCTAAAAACACGGTTATCGCTGAGTTTGATTTCGAAAAACAAAGACAAAGACCTACAAATTATCAGTCAGAAGCTGACTTAGAAAAAGAGTTTATTAATCTTCTAACTAGTCAAGGTTATGAGTATATTCAAATCAAAAATTCAGAAGAGCTTAAAAATAACTTTAGAAAGCAAATTGAAAGATTAAATCAAGTTACTTTTACAGATAGTGAATGAACACATATTCTTTCTGAAGTTTCAGGAGAAGGTAAAGGTATTAAAGAAAAAACTGAAATTATTCAAAAAAATAACATTATCCCTCTTAGAAGAGAATTATCTAATGGTGAATTTCAAACTAAAAACATTAGATTAATTGACTTTAAAAATCCACAAAGCAACATACTTCAAGTAATTAATCAATATGAGGCTGACCACGGTAAATATAAAAATAGATATGATGTAACTATTTTAGTAAACGGTCTTCCTTTAGTTCACGTTGAACTTAAGAGAAGAGGCGTAGACATCAGAGAAGCTTTCAATCAAATTGAAAGATATCAAAGTGAAAGCTTCTGATCTGATGAAGGTTTCTTCGAATTTATTCAAATCTTTGTCATTAGCAATGGAACTGAAACAAAATACTACTCAAATACAACTAGGGATTTAAAAACTTCATCAAACAAATCTGGTTCAGCTGTTAAGAAAAGTAAACAATCATTCCAATATACATCATATTGAGCAGATGGTAAGAATAGAAAAATAACTGATCTTATTGACTTTACTAGAACATTCTTTTCAAGACACACATTATTAAATATTCTTACTAAATATTGTGTCTTTGATTCAAATAAGCAACTATTAGTAATGCGTCCATATCAAATTGCAGCTACTGAAGCAATCATTTCAAAAATTAAAATGATGTCCTCATTAGGCAACTGAGGAAAAAAAGATGCAACCGGATATGTATGACATACTACTGGTTCAGGTAAGACACTTACATCATTTAAGACCGCTGAATTAGCAAAAGAATTAGATGACATCGAAAAAGTTATCTTCGTTGTAGACAGAAGAGACTTAGACTTCCAAACAATTAATGAATATAACCGTTTTGAAAAAGGAAGTGTTAAAGGTGTACAATCGACAAACATTTTAAGTCAAGTGCTTGAAAATGAGACTGTTGAAGATGAAAGATCTAAAATCTTAGTCACAACAATTCAAAAACTTTCAAAATTTATTGAAAAAACACCTAAATCAACTATATATGATAAAAAAGTTGTCTTCATCTTTGATGAATGCCACCGTTCACAATTCGGTAAGATGCATAAAAGAATTGTTAACAAGTTCAAAAAATACTTCTTATTCGGATTTACCGGAACACCTATATTTGTTGAAAATGCAAATACAACAAATGGACAAATGCTAACGACCGATATATTCAAAGACCAATTACATACTTACACAATTTTAGATGGTATTAGAGACCATAATGTTCTTAAATTTAAAGTTGATTTCTTGAATACATTTAAATCTGCTTCTGGTATTGAAGATAAGAAAATATATGGAATCGATAAGAAAAGTATCAAGGAATCAGACAAAAGGGTCGCAATGAATGTTCAGTACATTCTTGAAAACTTTGATAGAAAAACCAGAGCAAAAGATGGTTACTCATTTTCTAAGTTAGTTAACTATGATGAAATGGTTAAAAGCAAAGATAATACTGCTAAAGAAATAAAAGTTGATACAAATCTTCAAGGTTTTAACTCTATTTTTACAGTTGAAAATATCTTGATGGCTAAAAAATACTACCTTGAATTCAAAAAACAATTAACAGAGCAACATAGAAATTTAAGAATTGCAACAATATTCACATATGCACCTAATCCAGATCCTGAATCAGGAGTTTTTGAGGAAGAAGATATTGATATCCCTACAAATGTAACTTATGATTCAACTGATAAAGAATTCTTAGCACAAGCTATGGATGATTATAATCAAATGTTCAAAACCAACTTCTCATTAGATGGTGTCGAAGGATTTGCTAACTACTATAAAGATGTTTCATTAAGAATGAAAAACAAAGATATTGATATCTTAATAGTTGTTGATATGTTCTTAACTGGATTTGACTCACCTACATTAAATACTTTATGAGTTGATAGAAAACTTGAATATCACCGTTTAATTCAAGCGTTTTCGAGAACAAACAGAATTTTAAATTCTGTTAAAGTATGTGGAAACATTGTTTGCTTTAGAAATTTAAGAAAAGAAGTTCAAGATGCTATTGCATTATTTGCTCTTAACGATAAAGAAGCTTCTAATACAGCTTTATTTAGAGATTATAACTTCTACTTAAAAGGTGAAACTAATGAGAAAACGGGTGTGCACGTTAAGGGTTACATTGACTATGTTAATGAAATAAAAGAAAAATTCCCACTTGAGAATTTAGATCAAAGAATCGAATACTTCCCTGAAAGTAAGAAGAAAGAATTTGCTAAGTTATTTGGAAAAATCTTAAAATGCAAGAATACTCTAATGGTGTTTGATGAATTTCAACAAGAAGCTAATAAAATTATTCCTGACAGAGACTTGCAAGATTATCAATCTCACTACTTAAATATTTGAAATGAATTTAAGGACAAGGAAAAGAATGATGGTTACAAAGAAAATATAATCAATGATATTGTCTTTGAAATCGAATTAGTTCAACAAGATGAAATTAATGTCGAATACATCATTAGATTAATCGCAACTAGATTTGCTCAAAAAACAGATACTGAAAAAGTTAAAAAAGAAGTTGGTAAACTTGCACAATCAAGTACTTCTCTCAGAAGCAAAAAGGATCTTATTTTAGAATTCATTGACCAATACAATATTCAAGATATTTCAAATACTGCTACTGAAAATGAAATTGAAACTAACACTTGAGAAGAATGAGAAAAATTCGTTCATCAAAGAGCTGGACAAGAAATTAACACAATTATTAATAGCCAAAACATTCAAGCTGAGCAAGCTAAAGAATACATCCTTAAATCACTTGAAAGTGGAAGCTTAAAATTTGATGGGCAAGACTTCGATTCAGCTATCAAAGCACCATTATTTGCACGTGGAGCAAATTCATCAAATAGATATGAAACTAAGAAAAAAGTGTTCTCAATCTTCCAAAACTTCTTTAACAAATTCAAGGATATTCTTAATATCAAAAAGTTCAAGAATACTTTAAAAAATGATAAATAATTCAATATTACCAGAGATTCTTCTGGTGATATTTTTATTTATCCCTATGGTTCAAACACATAAGTTACAATCAAATATTAACAACTTGATATAATCAAAATAAGGGGTGTAAATATGGAGCAAAAAAATATTATTAAGATAACTGCAAACAACTTTCTAAAAGTTTTTTTCAAAAATCCTTTACTTATTTTTCATTCAAATAACTTAGTTGATTGAATTAAACAATCAGCTTATTTTGATAAATATAATGTATCAATGGATGATTATTTGAGCAATATTAAATTCGGCAATATTGATGAATTAGATGATGATGAGGATGAATCTAGTGAAAACACAATTGACGCAAATAAAGTGTCTGAATTTATGTCTGAGCAAAACTTGCAAATGGAACTAGATGCAAATTCAGACAAACTTGTTTGAAGCAATAATTTCTTGCACGAATTAGGTTCAATTTTTGCAAAACAAGAAAACAGCGAACAAGTTGAATTTATTAAAGTTAACGTTTCTGAATTCTTGCAATTTAAATTGGATGCATACAACTGATATTTAAATAAACACAACTATAAACCAAATGAAGTTGGTTATATTAAGCAAATTGATAATTTAGAAGTCAAATTACAACAAACTCTTAATTACTTAAATGATGACAAAATCAAAGTAATTATTGAACCTGTATTTGCTTATAAAATCGAGAATCAAAATGATGTATTTTATTTAACTTCATCACCACTTATATATGATAAACAACTTAAAAAATATGTAGGTTTATCATATGTCGATAAGGCTAAGAAAGATTTATATCAAAAAAATTTTTATAACTACAACGTACTAAAGAAAGCAAATATTCCTCTTGAATCTATTAGTGAAATTATTATTAATCCATTTGTTAATAAACTTAGATTAACACAAAAAGACAAGATTGATTTTTACGAAGTCTTTTCAGCAATGACAAAGATAAAATCGCCTTCAAAACCAAGTAATAAATCTGATGAATTAGATTGAATGAGCGAAGATGATTTTTATAATTTATTCACTCCAATCGAACACGGATTGTTAAAATCAGGAACACTTTCATTGTATGATTCGTGAAATGAACAAGACTACTTAAATAACTTTACAAAAAATTCAAATTCCTTTATTTTGAGTGCTAAAAGAGGATATTACTGCGATAGAAGTTTAGGATTTAATTTAGAAGAATTTGTAGCAATACCTAATCCAATTAAGACATTTAGTGAATTTATAGAACAAATAAAAGAAACTCATGATATCTATAAATCAGTTAATTCATTAATTGAAAAATCAAATGGTGTTTTTCTTACAAAAGACAAGAGAGGAAGTTCGCCTGAGTCATATGTTTACTATGAGCCATTTGATAGTTACATTGACAAAATTGTCAATTCTTATTATTTAGCACCCGAATTATCTAATATTGATTACAACTTATTTAGATATTGTTTTAGCAAAGATGCTGAAGATAATTTTGAATTAATTAATAGTTTAAATGATTATATAAATGCATACAAAAACTCAAAGATTTCAAACAGTTCTCTTATTAATATACCTACAGATGTATTCAAATCACCTGATAAATTAGTTATTAGAGCATATCTTTATGGAAAAGATTTTATACCTTATTCATTTGGTAGAATAACTAAAGAATCTGAAGATAAAGTGCTTGAGCTAATTAACAAATATGAAAAAATAAATGCAATAAATGTTAAAGCAGCTCTTGATAAAATCTTTAAAATACACTTAAAAGATTCGGTAATTGTTTGATATGACTATGAAGGTTTTTCATCAATCTATCCAGTTATCCCTGGTACATCATCATATCAGCAAATCGTTAACCAGGTATCTGTTATCAAGACTCAAAATGGTAAAGAAATTTACAAAGAGAACTTTGTCATAGACACAAAAAACTTTGATTTATCGAAAACAATATATATGTTTAAGATAATTCACGATAAAGATGCTAAAGGTTACGTTGTATATAACAAGACATATGAAAATACAAGAAACAAAGAATTTCTTAATTTAATTGAAATTGAATACAAAAATAATAATGAAAAAATTCAAGAGCAAATTCACTTGCATTTTGAAACATTAGGAAACTTCAAACAAGCAATTAATGAAATCAACAATTTAGCAATCGACTTAAATGATATTTTTAAATCAACATCAACAGAACTTAAATCTAGGTTAATTTCAGACAAATATTTCATTGTATTTAAAGAAAATACAAGCAATGAAACATTAGAATTAGTCAAATTAATTAATAGTGATATTGAAACATTTGCATTAGATAGAATTTGTTATATTAATGAACTACTAAGATTTAGTAGCATTAAGAAAGTCGAAAAATACATTACAAATAACAATTTAAAACTCAAAACATTGATTACACCTTATTCAGAATTAGTTATTCAAAAAGGTACTATGGCAATGGAAAAAGCCCAAATTAGACACGCAAAACTAATTGGCGATTCACATTGAGAAAACGACATTGTTCCTGAACTTAAAAAGTACTGTGAAAATGATGTTAGAGCTATGATAATGGTTTATGAGCTTATTATGTATATTCTTAGACTTAAGTTCCTAGAACTTGATGAATATGAGTACAAAATTGATTCAGAAAAGTACGAATACAAGATAGAAAATGAGCAAATAACACTAGCTCCAAGGGATTAAAATAAAAATACAAGCAATTATTACAACTGAAACTGTAATTATTTGCTTGTATTTTTTTAATTAGATTTAAGAATGGCGATTAATTCATTTAGAAATTCAATTGTTCTATCGATTTGGTAATTAGTTTTATATTTAACATCATTACCAAAATAATTGTTTTGATTTTCTTTTAATTTTAATCATTCATTAAAATTAATATTTTTAGCAGCATAATTTTTCAAGTGTTTGAAAAACTTATGATTTGAATTTTTGTTGTTCCTACTTGTCTCAATTACATTTTTAATATGTTGCAATTGCTCAATTAATTCATAGAATTCGTTGTTATTATTGTTTGAATTCATCATTTCATCAGCCGAGAAATATCTTTGCTTGATATTATTTATTTCATCTTCTGTAAATGAATATGAAATATTGTATAAATTACCCAAATGCGAATAGTCACCTTGTCTTATTTTTCTTTTGAAACCTTCCAATCCTGGTTCTTTTAAATATTCTACATTTTCTCCATAAGTAGATAAGTAATAAGATATTTTAAATCATTCCATATCTTCCTTAGTAAAGTCTGGCTTACTCTGTATTTCAGCCCATATTTCTTTCATATCTTCAGATGACTTTTCAAGTAATTCTTTTGGTATTTTAGCTAAATCAATTAATTCTTCATAATGACTTAAACCTTCAAGATCCAAAATAGATGAAGGAATAATTCGGTAAAACCTCAATATAAACTGACATATTCTCAAAAACTTATTCATAAAGGTTGAATAAATATTTTTAGGAGTTTTGATAAAAACCTTATTACCTTTATTATTTTTTACATATAAATTATTAAATGGATTTATATTAGAATTAGCAACCAAATTATCAATACCATCCTCTGGGTCATACCAAATTAAAATATCTTCATCAGGATTAAATCAATCAAGTGCAATTGATAAGGTTGTGATATTTTGGTTAATATTATCTAAACGCTTGTTCATTACATTATTATAGAATTTAGATTTTCTATTTTGTGGATTTTTGAAACCATTTGTGTTTAGTGTATTTAAAGATCAAAAATTTGATTCTTCTCATTTTCTAGAGATATCATTTAAATATATGTCATTGTAATAATTTCAAAATTCAGTAGTAGCTCACTCTTTAACTCAAATATGACTTCTATCTACTACCTGATCAGCGAAAATATTTCAATCATCTTTTCCTGAGGAATCGACTTCAAATTCTTTCTCAGACGGCATAAGTTGCAATACTTTTTTAATTATTTGAATAGCTTCATTTTTATTGTAATCGCAGTCGTTAAAAATCAATTGATCAAAAAAGTATTTTTTATTGTTTATTAAATCTACTTCAACCTTCTTGCTTAATTCATTGCTTATTATTAGTGAGTCTCAATAATTAATTGATCAAATATTTGCATTTTTAATTAATCTTAATAAATTAGGATCACTAATAAATTTATCTTCTTCATAGTTGAATTTTCAGAAATTTATAAATTTATCTGCTAATTTCACAAATTCTTCTTTTGTTTTACTATTTGTGGTTTCTGAAAATATTCTATTCACAACTTTATGGTTTAATGTTGTTAATAAGATATCAGAAAATCAAAATTGATCACTTCTGTTTTGAAAAATATCTTTTTCAAACTTAGATATAGAGTTACCCAATGTTCATTCAAAATTTTTATAAAAATTCTTAAAAGACTTTAAGTTAATTTTAAATTTTCTACTCAAGTTATATTTTTGAGTTTTTTCATTGCTTATTTTTTTAATTATATCCAACCCATTGTTTAAAATTGTTTCATTAAAATTATTTTCAACCACATACTGAGATAATTTAGATTTTAGTTCATTTAACTTTTCGATTTTAAACGATTCGTATTCAGATTTTGGTTGCTCTTTTTCGGTATTTGTGTCTATTAATTGTTTCAATAACGCATATTTTTCTTCAATTGAATTTAATGTTGATGAAATCAAAAATTGAATTTTATTTCTTTCATTGACAAAATTGATCAACGATTCATTTTTATTATCATTGGAATTTGAGAACAACAAATTCTTTAAATATATAGATACATTTTCAATAATCTTTTTAATTTCTGTTTGAAGTTCATTTGTTTGATTAATTTCACTTATCAGCGAATAAGACTCATTAAAAAATTCTTCAGGTTTATATAGACCTCCTCATATTATCTTTTTTTCTTCTCTTGTAAAAAACTTACTTTCATCTTCTTCTGAACAACTTACCATTGTTAATGAAGAAAGCACTATACCTGAAATAGAACCTAATAATAAAAACTTTCTATGCATAATAAACATCTCCAATACATAATCATTCACTGATATATTATGTAAAAATCTATTCAACAAACTTTATATTTTGTTAGGTTTATTCTTTATTGTCTTAAAATTCAACATTTCACACCCTGACTGAAATTTAAAAATATCTAATATATCTTGATTTTACTCCTTATTGATCTCAATATCTTATTTTTATGTAATTTTTTTATAAAAAACTCTATTTTTCATATTTTTTTACACATTTTAATTCTTAAACTGAAAAATGATTTTTATAGTGACACAAAATAGGCTGATTAACGAAATTTTTATGAATTTAGTAGATATATTCAATTAAAAAAATCAGCTATTTTCTGTTAGTTTAATAAAAGAAAAATATAATTTAAATATGAAAAAAATATATCTTCACACAAATACTGAATATTCATTTTTAAACTCTGCTATCAGAGTTGAAAAACTCATTAAATTAGCAGTTGAAAATAATTTAGAATTCTTACCTTTAACAGATAAAGAAAACTTATATGCATTGCAATATTATTGAGATATGCAAGATAAGTTTAACATTAAACCACTTATTGGTATTGAACTTGATTTGTCAGAAGGGTTTACTGTTGTTGTATTAGCTAAAAACAATAATGGATACGCTTTTATTAATCAACTTATTTATGCTAAATCTGAAGGTAAAGTAGTTTCATACTATGAACTTGATAATTCAGATATTTTCATTATTGATCATCAATACCTAGGACACAGATCTAAAGGTATTGCAATTGATAAATATTTAAGTAATTTTTATTTAAATAATAAAACTCCACTTGAATATCAAACTGTCTATGCACCAGCTAAAAAAGTTTTAAATTTTGAGGATAATGAAATCCTTAGAGTTATTCAAAAAATTGGTTCAATTAACGAAGAAACTCAAACATATAATGAATATTTAGATGAAGAAGATTGGGAAGATCTTCACGAAGATGTATATAAAAATATGTTATACATTGCACAAAATTGCAATGTTTCTAAACCTAATAATTCAATTAAATTAGCTAAATTTTCAGACAATGCAGCAGCAGAATTTAAAAAATTATTAATTAATGATAGAACCAAAGAACTTATTTACAAATTCGGTGAAGATGTTGTTGTAAATAGAGTTAATTATGAGATTTCTATTATTGCTAAATTAGGTTTTATTAACTACTTTTTGATTATTCAGGATGCAATTGCTTGAGCTAAGAAAAATAAAATTGAAGTCGGACCTGGTAGAGGTAGTGCTTCTGGGTCAATTATTTCTTATATATTAGGAATTACAGATATTAATCCACTCGAATTTGGATTGCTATTTGAACGTTTCTTAAATATTGACAGAGTTTCTCTTCCTGATATTGATATTGATATTCAAGATAATAGAAGAAATGAAGTTTTAGAATACATTAAAAATAAATATGGAGAAGAAAATGTTGCTCTAATTACAACATTTCAAACTTTAGCACTAAAAAACAGCATCAGAGATGTTGCTAGATACTTAGATGTACCACTTTCAGAAGTTGAAAAAATTTGTAATGCAATTAAGTCAACTGACTTAAGTCTTGTTGACGCTTATAAAACTAATCCAAAATATAGATCATATGTAGATAAATATTCTAACTTACACGAGTATGCTTCAAAAATTGAGGGGTTACCAAGACAAATCGGAACACACCCTGCTGGTATTATTGTTTGTGATCAACAAATTAATAAACTTATTCCCACAATTTACAATAATGGATTAATTCAGCAAGTTCAATTTACATTAAACCATTTAGAAAAATATGGTCTTATTAAAATTGACTTTTTGGCACTTAAGAACTTAACTATTCTTAAAGAAATTGAAGATTTATTAGAACCTGAACAGACTTTTGAAAAAGTCATAGGAGATAGTTATTCAGTTCAATTAGAAGATAAAACTAAAAAATTACTTAATAACACACATACAAATGGAATTTTTCAACTTGAATCAATAGGAATGCAAAGAACAATTAAGGAAGTTAAAATTGATTCATTTGATGATATCTATGCAATTGTTTCGTTGTTTAGACCTGGTCCAATGGAATTTATTGGTACATATGGTAAAAATAAACAAAATCAAAACAGAATAGAAACAATTCATCCACTATATGATCAAATTGTTAAACCTACATTTGGAATTATTGTTTACCAAGAGCAAATTATGCAAATTGCACAGCAAGTTGCAAATATGTCTTTTGCTCAAGCTGATTTACTTAGAAGAGCAATTTCTAAAAAAGATGAAAAGCTATTACATAGCTATAAAGCTGAATTTTTCAAAGGTGGATTGCAAAACAATATTTCTATAGACTTATTAGAAAGAATTTATTCAAATATTGAAAAATTCGCTGCTTATGGATTTAATAAATCACATGCTGTTGCTTACTCATTAATTTCATATAAGTTAGCTTTCTATAAAGCAAACTACCCACTTATTTTCTATAAAGTGTTAATTTCAAATTCATCATCAGACCAGCAAAATATCAAAAAATACACCGTTGAAGCTAGTGAACAAGACATAAAAGTTCAATCACCTGAAATTAACAATTCATCAAATATGGTTGAAATTGTTGACAATGAACTTTATTTACCATTCAATATGATTAAAGGAATTGGCGAAAGTGCTGTTGAAAAAATACTTGAAGAAAGAAATCAAAATGGTCAATATGAAAACTTTATAGTTGCATATCTTAGATTAAGAAATTTAGGAAATGTAACTGAGTCAAATATTGAAACACTTATTAAAGCTAATGCATTTAGAGAATTTTATGGAATGCAAACTTTATTAAATGAACTAATCATTTGCAAGCAACTTAATGATTTATTTGTCGCTTCATATAAGAAAATTGAAGGTGACAAAAAACAACAACTCCAAGAGTTTATTAAAATGCAAAATATTGAGCAAATTGAATTTGAACTCATACCAAGTGATTTAAATGAACAAATTCAATATGAATCTCAATTATTAGGAAGCATTTATAACTTAAATTCAAATATTTCAAACAAACACAATACATTAACATTAGATCAGCTTACAGATCAATATGAGTGAATCGAAGTTATGTTAACTAAAGTGACTAAGGATGCTAAAGGTAGACCTAGATTATCAGTAACAGATTCAACAAAATCTGTAACAGTTTTTGGTTTTAATAATAGAGCTATTGAAATTCTTAACGATACAAGACCTAGAAAAATGTTGGTTTTAATCAAAATTAGTAAAGGATTTTATAACTTTAGCGATTGAAAAGAGGTAGATAATGGATAAGAAAAACTTACATTTATTAGTTGATGGAAACTACTTAAGTTTTCAATCATTTTACGCAACATATTATGGAAATCCTAATGACATTTTAAGAACTTCAACAGGTTTTCCTACTAATGCAATAAACTTATTCTTCCATCAACTTCTTAAAATATTCAACCAATTTAATCCAACACACATTTTTATAGCTTTTGATAGTCAGGGAAAAACTTTCAGACACGAAGCTTTTGATGAATACAAAAGTGGCAGAGCTTCAGCTCCATCTGAATTATTTGTTCAAATGGACAAAATTAAAGAAATGTTAACTCTTTTAGAAATTCCTTGAAAAGAGCAAACCGGTTATGAAGCTGACGATTTAATCGGAACTTATGTTAAAAATGTCGCTCAAGGAGAAGAGAAAATTATCTTTTCAAAAGACAGAGACTTACATCAATTAATTGATGAACACACATCAGTTATTATTAAGAGACCTAAAAAAAATAAATTTGATTTATTATCATTGGATATTTATCCTGAAGAATATGGAATTTATCCAAATCAAGTTCCTGATTATAAAGGTTTAGCAGGAGATAGCAGCGATAACTTACCAGGTATTAAAGGTATTGGAGAAAAAACCGCTATCAGTATTCTTGATAAATACAAAAGTTTCATTAATTTATATGAACAAAAAGATACTTGAGATAATAATTTTACAAAATCAATTATTACAAAATTAGAATCCGGATATGACCAAGGGATATTCTGTTATAAAATGGCTCAGTTATATACAAATGTTCCGGATTTTAATAAATCAAAAGATAACTACTTATTAAAACTTAATCTGCAAAATGCAATGTCTATTCTTGATGAACTTGAATTAGTTAGATTAAAAGAAAGTATGCTAAATTATGATAGCAATAGTAGGTAGAATTTGCTCTGGTAAAACTTACTTTTTAAATACTGCAAGAGAATTAGGTTACAAAACATTAAATCTCGATGAATTTGTAAATGATTTATATGAAAAAAATACTGATTTTATCAACAAAATTAACAATAAAATCGGTAGTTTTTTAATCAAAAATAATCAAGTTTGAAAACCGTTTATTAAGCAATGGGTAAGTTTAAATCCAAATAACTTAAAAATACTTGAAAAGTATGTTTTTGAAGTAATTTTTGAGTACCTTAAATCAAATCAGTACGATTTTGTAGAAATGCCAATTTTATATACAAAAATAGTCGATTTTTCAATCTTTTTCTCTACTATCTATCATATGCAAATAGATGAAGAAAATAGGTCAAAATTCTTAAAAATTAGGGGTGTGGATAACTTCACAAAAGAAATTTTAGACAACCAAAACAACTACAATTGAGACACAAAAGATTTTTTTAGGTCAAAAAAGGTTGTGCATATCCCTATTAATATGAGAGATAGTAAAGAAAAAATAAAAGAATTTTTGGAGCTAAAAAAATAAGTAAGTAAAATTAGAGTACCAAAAATTTCAAACACAAGAAAAAACAGGAGGAAGCACCGATGATTTATCAATATTTCGCAGTTGAAAAAGTTAACGAAATAACAATGGAGGACCTTAGTAATTTACGTGAATTTTACGGTCCATTTTTAGGTGCTGACCCTGTTTTTCTTTACCAATATTTATTAGATATTGTTAAAGATAGCAAATACAAAAGAAGTAGCTATGATTTTTTAACTCTAACTACATTCTTAAATATGCACGAAAACAGATTAAATCAAGCTAGATTACAACTTGAAGCCGTTGGTTTAATTGATACTTTAAGAGATGATGAACAAAAAATCACTATCTTTAGTATTCAAAAACCACTTAATGCAGCTGGTATTAAAAATAACCATTTAATTTCAGAAATGTTGAAATCTAAAATTGGTGATACATACTTCAAAATTAAAGTTAATAATAGATTGAAAAAATCAAACATCATCGAAACACCACACATCCAAGATGTTTCAGCAAGTTTCTTTGATGTATTTAATAATGAGAATGAGCAAGCTCAATATCCAAATAATGAATTTGTTGACAATTTAATTAATTTAGGTAAATTAAGACAACAAAATGCCGATTTTGCACCAGTAGATTTTTCTATGTTAGAGCCTATTAGCTTATTAAACGAATATAAGTATTCAAATAAATATGAAGCTTTAATTAAATTAAGCACAAGAGATTTCTATAAATCAATTTCATACGGTTTCAGAAATGAAAAAATTGAAAATAAATTAGATGAATGAATCAGTAAATTTTCTGATTCAAAAATCATTAACTATGTTTTATATATTTCTAAAGAAAAATCTTCAACTCCTAACGAGTGATTTAAACATGCAAACTCAATGATGGTTGAAATTAAAAATGCAGGTCTTATGAGATTCGACACAATCGAAGCTTATTTTGATGGAAAATTTAAAGATAAAAAAGAACAAAAAATTTTCCATGAAAAAGAAGCTTTCAAGAATGCTCTTAAACATTAATTGGAGACTTAATTAATGACAAAGAATAATCAAAATCTAGATTGAAGAATTTTTCTAGATAAAAACTTGAAAATAGATCCTGCACAGATTATTGCTGATATCAAGAAAAAAGAAATATTAGCACAACTAATAGATGAATTAAATATCTCAGATAAGGAAATTTGAGATTATTTTGTTCATTTAATTGATTACTATAAACAAAGAACTATCGATAAAAATCTACCTATTAGAAATTATTTTTTAAGAGATGAAAATGGTAAATTGCAGTTAGTTAGAAAAATAGCAAATAATGATGAAGGTAGAAAATTAAGATTAGAAAATCACTTAATTTTCACAGACATCAGTGAACCAATTAATGATGAAGTTATTGAAAATGTAGTTATAAATGATGAAGACTATATTGACTTACACAAATATGTAGAAGAGTTAAAGGTAAAATTAAAAGAACACAATGAACTATCAATGAAGGGTCTTTTAATTTCTGGAGTAAGAAAATCTCAAAGAAGTAATTTACTTTCTAGAATCGCAAACTCTTTTGCATTAGATAACAAAACTGTTGCTTACATTAATATAAATGATTTAGACCAAGAAATCAAAAAAACATTTGATAAGAAAAACTCAAATGACATTGATTTTATTAAAAAACAGCTTAGTGAAGTTGATTTGTTAGTTTTAGATGAAATTGGACTTAAAAACTTAAGTATTTGATTCTGAGATTCAGTAATTATGGAAATTTTAGAACAAAGATCAATCAATAATAAAATTACTTTCTTCGGAACATACTTTACATCTGAAAAAATGTTTACACACTTAAAAGAAATTAATGAAAATAGTAAATCAACGACTAAATTAACTGAACAAATGCTTACTAAAATTGTTGAAGTTATGAGAGAGCTAATTTACAAGGAAATTTCAATCGGATAGGAGAAAAATGAATAAAACAAAAATTTTATTAGCAGGAACACCCGAGTTCTCGGTTCCTATTTTTGAAGAGGTTATCAAAAACTTTGACGTTGTAGGAATTGTTTCGCAGCCTGATAAACCAGCAAATAGAGGTTATGCACTTTTACCTACTCCTACAAAATTATTAGCTCAAAAATATAACATTAGACTTTTTCAACCTGAAAAAATTGGACAAATTTATGATGAACTTAAAGAATTAGATTTTGATATCTTACTAACTTGTGCTTTTGGTCAATATGTTCCTGAAAAAGTTTTAGCTCTTCCAAAATTAGCTTCAATCAATATTCACGGTTCGCTGCTACCGAAATATAGAGGTGCTGCACCTATTCAATATTCACTTCTTTATGGAGATAAGGAAACCGGACTTTCATTAATGTATATGACAAAACAAATGGATGCAGGTAACATTATTAAAATGGTTTCAATTCCAATTGAAGACACAGACACATCTGATACATTGTTTGTAAAATTATCAAAATTAGCTACTGAAAATATCACAAAATGACTTGTAGACTATGTTAAAGGTGATTTTCAAGAAATTGTTCAAGATGAAGATAAAGTCATTTTAAGTCCAAAATTATTAAAAGAAGATGCGCTCTTAACAAGTGATTTAACAGTTGAACAAGCATTTAACAAAATCAGAGCATTTTCATCGAACCCAGGTGCTTATGTTATTTTAGATAACAAAAGAGTCAAAATTTATTATGCTACAAAACACAAAGTTCCAAATGGATTACCACTTCAATTCACTGATGGAAAACTATGAGCAGTTGATTATCAATTCGAAACTAAAAAACGTGTTAAATTAAATTACTAAACTTGATTAATTTCAAGTTTTTTTATTTGCTTCAACTAAATATGTTTACATATTTAAAGTATAATTATAAAGTATGAAAAAGACAAAAGTATCATTAACTATTAATTCAAAAATCAAAGATGCAATTATTTTCGAAAAGGAAATGAAGCAGATTATCAAAAATTTTGCAGAATACTTCGGTATCAAAAAACAAATCATTGTTGATGTTTCATTAGTTTCTCCACAAAAAATTAAGAGATTAAACAAAGAATACAGAAACAAAAATTATGTAACTGACATCCTTTCATTTGGATTTGATGATAGTTCTATGTATGATGAACTTCCGTTTATTCATCTTGGAGAGTTAGTTATTTGTTGAAACAAAGTTGTAAGACAAGCAAAATATTTTGGACACTCAATTAAAAGAGAATTCTGTTACTTATTCACACACGGATTAGTCCACTTAGCTGGATATGACCACGAAATTGAAGAAGAAAGAATTCGAATGAATAAAATGGTTGATGACATTTTTAATCCTTTAAAAATAACAAGGAAAGAAGGTACAAATATGACATTTGAAAAATTAAAAGATTTACTTAAATATACTTATACACCATATTCAAAATTCCCAGTAGCTGCAATTTTGATTGGTGAAGATGGTAAAGAATACTACGGAGTTAACGTCGAAAACGCTGCTTATCCATCAGGTTTATGTGCTGAAAGAAGTGCTATGTTTGGTTCAGTAGCATACGGTGGAAAAGTAGGAACATTTAAAGAAATTCACATTATTAGTGGAAAAAATGAAATCATTAGCCCTTGTGCTGGATGTAGACAAGTTATGACTGAATTTATGCCTCTTGATGCAAAAGTTTACCAATACAGTAATGATGGAAAACAATTAAGAGTTAACACAGTTGAAGAATTAGTTCCATACAGCATCAGAGCTGAAGAAATTACAATTAAATAATTATGAAAATATGTTTTGCAAGTATTTTAGGAAGACCAAACGTAGGTAAAAGTAGTCTTCTTAATGCTATTATCGGCTACAATGTTGCAATTGTTACTAATGTAGCCCAAACAACCAGAGACCAAATTACAGGTATCTATACAGAAGATGATTTACAAATCATTTTCATTGATACACCTGGTATCCATAAACCACAAAATAAACTTGGTGAAGCTTTAAACAAAAATGCTTATGATGCAACCAAAGACATAGATGTTCTTTTATTCTTATCTCCTGCTGATGAAGCAATTGGTAAAGGTGATGAAATGATTTTAGAAAAAATCAAGCACGTAAAAAACAAGATTGCTGTTATTTCTAAGATTGACAAAATTAAAAAAGATCCTCAAAAGCTACTCGATAAAATCAAAGAGCTTAAAGAACATGGTTTTGAAACAATTATGTCTACTGATGTAAACGATCCTAAATCAATTAGCGCTTTAATTAGTGAAATTGAAAAATACTCTTACGACGGTGAAGCTCAATACGATCCTGAATACATCACAGACAAATCTATGCGTTTTATAGCAAAAGAAATCATTCGTGAATCTGCAATTAATGAGCTTTATGAAGAGCTGCCTCACTCAATTGCTGTTGAAGTTCTAGAATTTGAAGAATCTGAAGACAGATTAGATATTGATGCAATTATCTATGTTAAAAAAGCTTCTCAAAAAGGTA
>NZ_JBLWID010000009.1:0-24376 GCF_048381515.1 Mycoplasma sp. 4463 | reverse complement strand
TTAGTTGTTTCATAATCACTCCTTAATATAAAAAACACAAAATACGACGTTGTCCATATTTTGTGTCCCAGTTTAGATAGAGAATTCTAGTTGATTTTTTTAATTAGTAAAACTTTTTAATTAATTGGTAAAGTGATTCTATAACATTTGTATCATCAACATGCATTGAATCAACATTTACATATTGAGTGTCAAATAATGCATAGTATAGAACCTTACCCTCTTTAAATCATTTAGGTAATATTGTGTTTTTATATAATTTTGTGAAATTTGGAAGTCTATATGAAAGTGTTGTTGCTCTGTTTTTGATTATTAATTTATCTAATTTCATTTTTTTAGGAAATTCTTTAGTTGAAATTTTTGAATAGAAATAATCTGCAAGATTTTTATGTTCTTCTGTTATATCAACAATTTCTCAACCTCTCATTGTTTTATGTCATACACGAGCTACTACAATGAAGTTTTTAAATAATAAATATGAGAAGTATCCATTCATTAAGATTAAAGCAATGATAATAAGTAAGTTTGTTATTCTAGTAATACCTTTGTCAGTATTTGTTCCTAAAAAATCTTTTAAAAAATATGCTGATGCAAGACAAATTGCAAATACATTAAAAATAAATTGCAGCGAAATTAAAATAATTAACATAATGTAATGAAAGTTTCAATATTTATTCATTCTTTCATCAATTTTGTAAGAATTAAAGAATTTTTCATTGTTTTGAAAATGTACTGCATTCATTTTTGCGTGATTAATGAAGTTTCCATAAGTAATAGCAATAGATGCAAATAGTAATAGTCCTGTACTACTAAATGCAACTGCTAATCAAAAAAATACGCTTGACATAAGACTCCTTTTAGTTTATTAATATTTATTTTAATAATTTTACATTATTAAAATTAAAATAAAAATAACTAGATTAATCTAGCTATTTTTCAAATTTATATAATCATTATATTAATGGAATTTCAGCTTTGAATGAATCTCCAATTTTGTTGTTTTTAAAACTTGTAGGATCAAAGATATTTGCATCATAGATAATTACAACTTGTTCTTTTTGTGAGTCATATTTAGCTCATTTACTATCTTGAGGATATACTGCCTCTTCTCTGTCTTGAGCAATCATTTTTCAATTTGAACCATCTTTATTTAATTCATCTAATATAGCTTGAACTTTATCTGCCCTGTCGTAGTTAATTTCAGTTAAACCAACTATGTCAAATCCTAATGCTTTAATAATTTTTGAGATTGCTATATATTTGAAATCTCTGGTACTTAAGAATGTTTCATAATCATCAGATGTTCCATAGTTTAATACATTTCAGTGAGCTATACGAAGTGCATTAGCATCTTTTCTATGTAAATCTATAGAATGGTTTGAATGTGGTAAAGTAACATTATTTTTAACTTTAACATCAGTTCACACGGGAGCATGATCTGATAATCTAGCTCTAATTGGTTCTTTAGGTTTATTACTTGTGTAGTAATTTAAGTTCATATCTTCAGGTCCAAGCACATTGTTTCTAAATGAACTTCAAATATCAAATTTAAATGCTAATTCAGGTGTATTAACTTGCGTCAATGTTTCTAAATATTGTTTATTTTTGTTCTTAAAGAACATTTTGTCGTATGGTTGTGAATATACACCATTTGTTCTACCTAATGATGTGTAGTGAGTCTTATTGTCAGCTTCACCTAAATTAGTAATTGTAAATTTATAGCTTTCTGGATAAAGATTTTGAATACTGAAGAAATCAGCACTAATGTTTGTATCACCACCAAAAATAACAAAACTATTATCTTGTGAAATTGATTCAAAATGTCTTGCTACATTTGGTAATCCTAAAAATTCAGAAACTTCTTGAGCACCTGCCGATTTTGGTTTACCATTTGCTGTTTTAATATTGAAGTAGTCTGTATTTATTGATTGTTCATCTTTAGCATTTTTAGCAACACCTGGAGAGTCTAAGTGAGCAAAAATTGTTGTGAAGTATGTATTGTCATTTTTGAGTTTAAATTGTGCTCCAAAAGGTGGTCTAACATATACTGTTCTTTTTTCACTATTAATAATGTATCCTTCAGGCTCTTCTGGATTAACATGTTCTGGTTGAGTTTCAGAATCTGGTTGAGGGTTAGGATTTTCGTTTCCTGGATTAGGATTGTTTGGTTGTGGGTTTGTTGGTTCTACAGGAGGATTTTGAGTACCTGGGTTATTTGGTGGAGTAGTTGGTTGTTCTGGAGTTGTTGTTGTTTCTTCTCCAAATAAGAAGACTTGTTCTCCACCTTTGTTGTGTAGTTTGTCTCAGAAACGAAGAGTAACCTTTTTATCCTTTTTGTTAAATCTACATCTAATTTTCTTTGTTCTTAATCTTTTATTGTTAGCATCCGTTTCATTTCTGTATAAGTCATGTTTTCTTCTATCGAATCTAAAAACAAATTCTTTAACAGTTCCTTTTTTAACAAAAACATTACCATCATCATCTAATGTTAAATCAAATTCAACTTCTTTTGTGTTGTTTTGATCTAATGATTCTACATAGTTTGTTAATGTTTCTTTTGTATTATCTAATGAAACTGAAACACTGAGAGGTTGAACTGATAATGATGGTGTGGGTTGTTCTGGATTAGATGGGTTTTGTCCATCAATTGGAGCTGCTGGTTTATCTGGTTCTGTTGACTTACATGAAACAGCAATAGTCGCGACTGTTGGCATTGAAATAAGTGAAGTTAAAAGTAATTTAAATTTAGTTTGCATATTGTGCCTCCTTAACTTAATTTAATATGAACTTTACATATTTTTAATTGTAATAAATTTACGAAATTTATTAAGGTTAAATTCAAATTTAATTAATTTTTTTCACATTTTGTGAAAATTAAAAAAGCAAAACCTTTTTAAGATTTTGCCTTTGTTTTTCAACTTTTTTTAATTCTTATTTAATATTTGCATATGGAAGATACTCAGCTGATACTGTGTATCCTGTTGGTAATGAAGTTTGAATTTGACTATTAATGTATTCAACTGATAAGTTTGAAATATCTTTTCTTGAACCAATACTGTTAACTAATTTCTTAGTTGCATTTTCCCCTTCACCTTCAGTTACATATTCATTGCTTGTGTAATAGAATTCTGTGTAAAGTTTAAATACATCTAAGAAGTATCATTCACCTGTTTTTCTATTTTGGAATTCTAATCAGTAACTATTTGCAAGTTCTGGTGAATTTCCACGAATTACTTGGATGTTTGTGATACCTAATGTAAATCCAATTTTTGCAAATAATTCTGCAAATGATTGAACGTTTGTACCAACTTTGGCTTTTCCTTGTAATAACTTTTTGAATGATTGTTCATAACCTTCTTGTAAAGTTACATCTATTGTTGCTTCTAAGTTTGTTGCTCTTCTAGGTAACTTGTATTGATGAGTCATAATTGCATCAATTTCTTTATCAATAGCTTTAGTTTCATCATTTTCAACACCATTATTTGCTTTTAATAAAGCAATTTTTTGAAGCTCAATTTCTTTTAATCTTGCAATGTCCATCATCATTTGGTCATAAATTGGCTGACAGTGATCAAGAAACGCTTGGTATAATTCTCTATCTTTGGCTTTAGTTGTTGATGCTTCTAATTTCATTCTAGCATTTTGGTATTGTCCTTGTAATGATGTGAAGTACCCGTATGCTGTAAGAGGTTCTGTACCAAATCAAGCTAAATATTTGTGTGTTTGGAAGAATTTAAGTGGGTCACCACTAAATTCAGATGCCTCTTCAGGTGTAAGAGCTGTTTGATTGAACTCTGTAATATTATGAGATGTTATCTTATTAATGTTATCAATTGAAATTTGTTTGAAGATTTTGAAATCATCTGATGGTTCATTTGTATCTGGGTTTAATCCATCAATGAAGTATAAAGGTGAAAATCCTCCTCCAACTCCCATTAATGATTGAGTCATAATGTTTCCATCTTTATCTCTTTTAATTGTGAATGATTGTGATTTTTGTATTAATAAGTTAACAATATTAGAAACCATATCACGTTCTTTAGAAATTGTTGAATCATAATCAAAGTTTAATAATGAACCTTGAATTGTTTTAAAGAATGATTGGAAAAGTGATGAAGAAATACCTGAATTAGTTTTGTTAACTACTGAGAAATTGATTGTGTAACTTCTATCAGCTGCATTTTGTTTAAGAATTCTGCTATTTGAATCTCTTGTTTCATCTTCAATAATAGCATCCATAAATGGAGAATTTTTAAAGTAAATTTTAAGAGCTTCTTTAACATCTTCTAATGAAATGAATTTAGCAGGATCTTCGTTGAAGAAAACAACTTTCATTAATGAATCAATTTTTGAAACGATTGCAATTTGCTTTTCTGAGTAACCTGCATCTTCTAACTGTTTAGCAGTTAATTTTTGAATCGCAACTTTTTCGAAATCTTCAACTTTTTCAGTAGGGTGTTTTGTATTTGTATCTTTTGAAGCGTAATAGTCATTAAGTAATGTTGCAACGCTACCAACTAATGTACGTGCCTTATCTTTTGCATCATTATTTGCATCTTTTAATGTTTCTGAAAATACTTTTTCATCTACTGAAATTGATTTGTGGTTTTCGCTAATTGTATATAACTTATCAGCAACAATTTTTACATCATCGTTTTTAATATCGAATGAATTTTTGAATAAGAAATCTCAGTATGTGAATGTATAAGTCATAACATTACTGTTATCAAGTTCTTTAAAGAATTGAATTAAACCAGGTTTTTGTTCTCATTCTTTAAATTTAGCTATAACATCAGCATCTTTACTTCTCTCTTGTGTTCTTTTTACAAATGAGTTATTGACATCATAGTTTTTAGCAAATTTTACAGTAACATCATCTTCATATAAACATGAGACTGCTGTAAGTGGCATTGTTACAACTGCAGCTGTTCCTAGTAAAAATGGGAAAGCTTTTTTAGAGAATAATTTTTTCATAAATAACTATCCTAGCATTTCAGAATATCTTCAAGATTTAATTCCGGCATATGTTATGACTGAACCCATCAAGAATAATAAGCATGAAAATGCTAAACCTCCTATTGAATAAGCTTTTGTATATTGATATGATTGTAAAATTTTAGCATCTAAGGTAGTTTTGTTAATATCAAGTAATGATTGAACATTATTAATTAAAATTGATAAACCAATAATTGCACCTAATGCAACCACTGTTAATATTGCTCAAATAACAACTTTTGTTCTAACGTTTTTCATATACTATCCTTTAATTGTTGAACCTTGTCTACTGATTGATGCCATAATACGTTTTCTAAAGATTAAGAAGAATAAGAACACAGGAATAATTGAAAGAAGTGATGCAGCTAATTTAACGTTTTGCATTGTGTTTGCTCCTGATTCTGGATCACTTGGATCGAATCCAGCTTTGAATAATCACACTGACATAACTTGTAAGTCTTGACCACCAATTGTAGAAATAAGAGCTGGTCATAAGTATGAGTTTCATGAAGCAAGAGATGTAAGAATAACGATTGTTAATGTTGTTGGCATAACCATTGGGAATGCAACTTTGAATAAGTATTTCATTCCTCCAGCACCATCAACAAGTGAAACTTCTTTAATTCTTCCAGGGATTGCTTCGAAAGCATTTTTATACATAACTGTATTGAAAATACTTGCTGTGAATGGGAACGCAACTGCTAATAAGAATGTAATGTAAGTTTTGTAAAGTTTTGTTTTAAGAACAATTAAGTATTGTCCTGATAACAAGGCAACTTCTGGTAATACAAGTAAGGCAAGAGCAATAAATCACACAAGTCCTTTTCCACGTCAGTTTCTTAGTGAGAATGCATATCCCATTAAGAATGTAACAAAGACCTTAAGTACAACTGAAATAATAACATTGAGCGTTGTGAATACAAAGGCCTTACCATAACCTGTTGAGAATGCTCTCTTATAAGTGTTAGCTACAACTTCAGATCATGAAGCAATAACAAGGTGCCCTTCTATGTATGTTTTTCCTTCTGCAAATGAAGGTAAGAATTTAAATTGTTGTTTTAATGATTGAGATTCACCATCGTTCATTAATGAAATTGAGATCATGTAGAAGAATGGGAATAGGATAATAACTCCAAATAATGCAAGTAAGAATAATTTTAATGCTGATGAGGTAAGGACTTTTGAAAATGAAGTCTCTTTAACTTGACTAGCTGACTTCTCTTGATTTTTGCGCAATTTCTTTTGCATCATGCGCTTGTGTATTCATAACTTTAACTCAAACATTTCTTTCTCCTAAGTTATTTAATGTTAACTGCATCAAGAAGAATCCTCCACGGATCATTGATGAGAATATTACCCCGATCACGAATAGCGAGATACTTGCTGCTCCGGCTAAACGTCTGTCCCCTGTAGATGTAGCGTAGTACACGAACATCATAAGAGATGAACCCCCGTTGTTTAAAGCGTTATTTGGTTTGTTTTCAAATAATGCTAATGGGAATACTTTAAGACCACCAATAATTCCTAATGTAATTAAGAAGTTAATTGTACTTTTAATTGATGGTAATGTAATTGCGAAAAATTGTTTAACTTCACCTGTTCCATCGATTGATGCTGAACGGTATAAGTTTTTATCAACACCCAACATAGCTGTTGTGAAGATTAAGATATTGAAAGCAAGACCACTTCAAATACCATTAATAATCATAGCTACAAGAGCGTTGAATGTGTAAGGATCACCTGTTGTTAATCATGGAATATTTTTTCCGATTAATTGGTTAACAAGTCCATATGTACTGAATAATTGAATGAATGCTAAAGAAACAGCAACAGCATTTGTAACATAAGGCATGAAGAATACTGTTTGCCAAAATCCTCTAGCTCATTTTCTGTAAAGCTTAGCAATAACTGATGATACTACTAAGGCAATCATCATAACAAATGGAAGAACAAATAAACCATAGATAAATGAGTTTCTAACCCCAACAGCAAAGTATTGGTTTGTGAAAACACTTGCATAGTTTTGTCCTGTTAATGATCCTGTTTCTGTTGTTAATGATTCATAAATATTAATGAATAAAGGTGTAATTGTGAATAATGATAACAATATAACACCTGGTAATAAGAATAACATCGGAATTCAGAACGGTGTTTTCTTATCTAAAATTGTGTGTGATAAAGTAGATTTTCTTTTTGCTTGTTTTTTTGTAGATCAATTAAACAAGAAAGGAAAATTTTCTTGTATAAAACTATGAAACTTATTTCTTGATATCATATTCTATTCTCTCTTCAGATAAAGCATCAAAAATGTGTAATTTCTTCAATGGTACATCGAAGTAAATTTCATCATTTTTAGCAAATGAGTAGTTGTTGTCTAATAAGAAGTTAATTCTTCCTACTCCTTCAACTAAAACAACTAATTTACTTTCTTTTCCGAAGTTTTCTACCACTACTACTTTACCTTTGAACATAGAACCTTGTTCTTTTGATTTAATAATGAAATCTTCTGAACGAACACCAATGTTTAATGTGATGTTGTCTTTATTGTCGTGAAGTTTGATTTCTGGAAGTTTTACGTCAGCCATTGTAACTACACCATCTTTAACTTCTGATTTGAATAATCCCATTTCTGGCATACCAAGGAATCTTGCAACGAATTGGTTTCTTGGTTTTGAGTAAAGTTCCATTGGTGTACCCATTTGTTGAACTCTAGCAGTTGACATACATACGATAATGTCTGAAATAGACATAGCTTCTTCTTGGTCGTGTGTAACGAAAACTGTTGTAATACCTAATGATTGTTGGATTTCTCTAATTCATTGACGAGTTGAGATACGTAATTTAGCATCTAAGTTTGAAAGTGGCTCGTCCATTAAAAGAATTTGAGGTTTTTTAACAATAGCACGTGCAATAGAAACACGTTGTTGCTGTCCTCCTGATAAACGAGTAGGTTTCTTTTGTAAGATGTGAACAATTTCTACACGTTTAGCAACTTCCATAACTTCGTTGTGAATAGCTTTTTTAAGACTGATAACTTTCTTAGATAATTCTCTAATTTGTTCTCTGTCTTCATCTGATAATAAAGCAAAACCAATAGTTTTTCTTTCTCTTTTCATTGCTTCTTTAACAGAATATTTGTCTTCAAGTTCTTCAACAATACTGTAGAAGTGTTCTTCAGCTACTTTTGGTAATCTCTTTTCATCAGAAACTAACCCTAAGTATTCTTCATCTTCTTTAATTGTTTTGTTGTATTCTGCTTTAGCATCTAAGTATGCAGCTTTTTTTTCAGCTTTTTCTACTTGGTATCTAGCAATGATTTCTTTTTGTTTTAATAAGAATTTGTAACGAGTTAATAATTTAATAGCTTTTTGTTCTAATTTAATAATTGCTATTCTGTCTTTTAAGACTAATTCACTTAAATCAAGTTGAACTAACTCAGCTGTGAAATCTTGTAAACTATTAATTCTTTCTTGATACTCTTCTTCTGATTTTGGTTTTGAGAATTTAAGAATGCTCTTGTCATATGAAGCTAAGAATTCTGATTGTTTTAATTCATTTTCATTAATTAACCCATTAGCTTTATCATGAGCGAACTTGTATTTAATGTCTTGGATTTTTGTCGCTGAATCTTGTTTTGTTTTTTTGTTAGTTTTAATAACATTCTTTGTTAATGCTGAAATTTCTGCATTTTCGTGAACTACTGAAACTGAATAATCAGTATGTGCTTTTTCAAGTTTGTTACTGATTCTTGAGTATGCTTCACTAACTTGACGTGAAATTTCAGTTTTAACTAATTTATAGTTTTTGAATGCTTTATTTAAGTGTTCAATTTCTGCTTCAGAAGCTCCTAATTTTCTTAAGTAAATAGAACGAATTCCATTTTTAGCTTCTTCTTTTTCTAAATAAAATTTTCTTTGTCATTCTGAGTCATTTCTTAATGGGAATGCAATATTGTGGTAAACACTCATGTGTGGGTATAAAGCATAGTTTTGGAAAACAAACCCGATTTTTCTGTTTTGAGGTGTGAAGTCAGTAACATCTTTACCTCTGAAAAGAATTTTTCCTGATGTAACTGTTAATAAACCTGCAATAGCATTAAGAGTTGTTGTTTTACCTGAACCAGATGGACCAAGTAATGTAACTAATTTTCCTTCTGGAATTCTAAAACTAACATTATCAACAGCTAATGTTTCACCGAAGTCAATGTTTAAGTTTTTTAATTCAATAGCAGGAATAGAATCAACATCAGTTGCTTCTAATTCTGAAACATATTGATTAATTTTACGAATATCTACTTCGTGAGCTGATGAAAATGTTGTATTTTCTTTTTGTTTCATTTTATCCTTTCTTAATAAGAAAATTTAAAAACTAAAATTGCTTAAATCAATATTGTTAATTTTATTAATTCTAAGCCTCATTATTTTTTTGTAAGATTTTGTAAAGTTCCTCAAATGCTTGTCATTTACTATTTCTTTTTGCTATATAAACATATTTTTCAATTTGTTCTGCCTGTTCAAAGTAGTGGAAAAATCCTAATTTGTTTTCACGAGCATGGTTAAATGCTAATGCAATTTCTGGATAAATGCTGTTTACGTAGTTTGGAGAAGTTTTTGGTTCATTGTAATTTGCTTTTCAGTTAGCAAATGAATCATATGGTAATGTTAATCCTTCTCTTGTAATCTCTGCGTTATATGAATATCCAAAATCCTCACCAAAGAATATATCTGCAGTTAATCTACCATATGAGTCAGAACCAGATATGAATCCGATTTTAACTTCATTTTTAACATTATAGAATTCTGAATTTGGATCATCATTAAATAAGATTTGTTTTCCAAATTTTGATGATAATAATGCAAATCCATATTCGAATGGACAAGATAAAGTACTTGATACAGCTTTTTCTGGTGTGTCAATTCCTGAATATCTAATTGTGTATTTTGATCCTTTTGTTATAGAAGCGTTAATCATTTTCTTGTCTTCTAATGCTACAACAGTTGCTGTATCACCATCTGATACGCTAATAACTTTAGCTCTAAATGAGTTCATATCAATGAGTTTGTTGTTTCAATCAATAGATAATTTTCTCATTTTTGAATAAGATGGTTGTACTTCGAAATCAGACAATTTAGGTGTAATTGTAGAAGAAACGTTTAAACCGCTAGCTTGTGCTACAGTGCTAAATTTAGGCACTTTTCATAATTGACCATCTAATTTAATTGAAACTTCGAAATTAAAGTTAATTAATACAGGAATAGATGTCATATTTTGTAATAAAGTTTCTCTATTTGGTAAATCTTGTTTGAAATAATCGCTTTTTGTATTTAATCCCATTGAATATGGATTTTTTTTATCTATTTTTACAATAACTTCATATTTTTTACCTGCATTTATATCATTAATAAAGTATGTATATTCTTTATTAATGAATGACTCTTCATATGATACAGCTAAATTAGAAGGAATTAAATATTGTGATTGTGCGACTATTTCAGGGTTAATGCTGAAACCAGAAGTCATCTCATTATTAAGATCAGCACCAATAACATCTTTAATAGCATCAACAGCTTTAGCGAATTCAACTCTTGAATCTATAGATTCAAATGCCGGAACAACTTGTGCTGTTTTAGTAAATTTATTTTTTTCAAATTTTAAAGCAGTTCGAATAGGGCCTCCCACTTCTACATCCACTATGTTAGTGCCCTCTTGAACTTTAACAACAGTAGCTTTATCGCCGTAACCACATGAAACACTCATCGCAATTGGTGTTAATGATAATGCTGAACCTAATACTAAAGGTATTAATTTATTTTTTAGCTTCATGTTTCTCCTTGATTTAAAAGCAAAAATATAGTTTTAACATAATTAAAACTATATTTTCATTTGTTTTTTAATGTATGAGAATTTTTGTTATTTAACTGTAGCGTTTCTAATAAAGTCCTCAAATGTTGGTTTTGCATGTGAAGAATCTGCTTTGTTTGAATCAATTCCTGCTTGTAATGAGTCTCATGCTCCTTGAACTCCACTTCTGAATGAATCAGCAAAAATTGACCCTGGTTCTTCAAATGTTACATATGGAACTTCATCTGCATCTGTTGACTTAGCAACGTTTGAGAATAATTCGAATGCTGTTTTTAAGTATGGGTTAAGTTTTCCTTTTGTAGGGAAATCTGTATTCTTTTCAAATCCTTTGTAAGGAAGAATGTATCCCATAGCACTTTGGAACATGTCACGTGGTGTTAAGTTTTCTGCAATAACTTCTTCTGCTCCACTGTTACCTTGAATTGTGAATCTTTCATATGTAGTTTCTGATGTCATTAATCAGTTTACAAATAATTTTGTTGCAAGATCACCTGCTTCAGTTGTATGAACACCGATCATTGATGGCCCTTGTACATAAACAACATTATATGGATCTTCAGAAGTTCATCTAAGTGGAACTGGTTGAGAAATTAATTCTTCTTTACCTAATAATTCAAGAGCTGTAGCTACTTTAATTGTGTATCCCATTGCAGTTAATTTAGCAACAAGAGCTTCGTCAGCGCTTTTAAGTAATTTGTTTTCAACTGAATCTAAAAGTAAAATACCATAGTACTTTGTGCCATTTTTCTTTTTCAATTCAGCGACTGGAACGTTTTGTGCTTTAGCTTTTTCGATAATTTTATCACTACCATCTTTGTTAATTATAATTAATGATGCTTTTGGTAATGCTTCATCTGTCAATGCACTAGTAAATGCTGTTTCTTCAGCTGCATTAACAAATTGAAGTTCATAATTAGCATTTTTACCATTAGGGAATGTTGCTTCTGATGCACTGTGAATTGCATTTTTGTATTTTCCGAATGCCAATTTTCCAGATTCTAATTTTGATAATAAAACTATTCCTGGAGTTTTCTTGTTTTCAGAAAGTTTTAATGAGCTTCCTTTTTCATCGATTGTAACTGACGCACCTTTGTTAAGGCTGTTAATTAAATCTGATGATTCACCTGAAACATAGTTGTGTGAATATCCAGCTGTTGAACCGATTGAAAACGCCATGTAGTGTTTTGTTTGGTCATTTGATGAATATTGACCACCAGGATAGATTTTTAATCCTCCTGTTTCAATAGCAGCTTTTGTTTTGTTAAAGATTTCTTGTGTTTTTACATAAGCTGATGTACTTTGTTTTTTAAGAACATCATAGTTGATAGATAATTTTCCACCATTTCTTGATACTGATTCAATCATTGCTGCTGAAGCTTGTTTAAGGGCATCTTCTTGAGTTAATGTTGTTCCAGCTGATTTAGCTGCATCAACTTGTTCTTTAAGTAAAGCACTATATAAAGCTTGGTTGTATAAAGCTGTATAGTCGTCTACTCCAAATACGTGTAATGTTGAATTTGTTGCAGCTGAGTTTACAAATAATTTTTGTGCCATAGCTGCAAAATCAAGTAATTCAGCATATGAGTTAAAGATTGCTTTGCTTAATTTCTTAACATTACCACCTGTTCCTTTGTATTCGTTAACAATTGTTTCAACGTTTGGAACAGGTTCTCCTCAGATTTTCTTAACACCTGAACGGTCTCCTTGACCTTTTGCTTTAATGTTGTTGTATTCTTCTTGAAAATCTTCTGCAACTTGCATACCTTTTTCTACTAAAGTATCAAGAATGTATGAAAGAACCGGTGCGTTAATTGAGAAAATTGTTGTTGATTTAAACGCAGGTAAAATTCATGTTGATGGTAAATCAATATTTTCTGTTTGGAAGTTAGAAGTAATGAATTTTTCTGAGAATTGTGATAAATCTGTACTTGCTGATTTTAAGTTATCATTAAAGCTTAAAAGCATTTTTGCTTTTGCTAACTCTGAAGCAACTGTACTATAGTTTAAGATAAGGTTCATAAAGTCTGAGGTTTGTCTTGATGAAAGACCTTTTGTAACAATATCTTTACCAGCTGAGTATCCTGAACCTAAACGTTTTAGTCCTACTGGTAATGAACCTTTAAGTTTTGGCGCAACTTCTGTGTTGTATTTTTCAACTAAAGCTGCTAAAGCTTTTTGTTGAACACCACCATCTGAGAATGTGTGACCAATAAGAATTTTGTCACCAACTGTAATTGTGTAAGGTTCAGTTGATGACATGTTAGGTGTTTCATTGTTTAAAATTCTGTCACCTAATGTTGAACCATTAATTTCTGATCCATTTTTTTCTTCTTGAGTAAATGTTTCACCAGATGCGCTTACACCACCTTCGTTACGACAAGAGATTGAAATAACTGGAGCTGTAAGAGCTAATAAAGCTGCTCCGTTAATTAATAATTTTTTGAATTTTGTCATTTTATCTCCTATATTGAAATAAAAATTTGAATAAATTTAAATTGTTTTGTTTAGATATTTTTGTTATGAGATTCTATTAGAAATCAATATACACAAATATTTTTTACGAATATGAATGTGGAAATTTCTAATTTCTAAAATTGAAAAAAAGTCAATTTAATTTCTGTATATTAGATTTCGTATTTATTATAAATAAATAAATAAATTTATTTATAAATATTTTCAAAAATTACTTATTTTTTTCACATTTTGTGAAAAATTAAGAAAAAAATAATTCCACATGTGGATAACTTACACGTGGAATTGAAATTTTAGTCTACTTTATTAAATCATTCAAGCGCAGTTGTTACATCACCTATCTCACCGATGATTGTAATATTGTCATCTTTATGTAATGTAACATCTCCTGTTGCCCGTTTAAAAACCTTATCAGCTGATTGAATTAAAACAATAGTGATACTCTTTTCATTTAAACCAATTTCCTTAACTTGTTTGTTAAATAAGTTTTGGTTCTTAATTTTTGTTGATCCAACAACAAAGTTTCCTCCAATTTCTTGAAGTGTTTCACTATATCTAATAAAGTTTTTGTTAGCTGCAATTAATGCTGTTCTTGTACCTGATTCAAACTCAGGACGAATAATCACGTTAACACCAATTTGCTTTAAAACTCTTGCATGACGTTTTGTTGATGCTCTTGCAATAATGTTTTTTACTTTAAGTTCTAAAAGTGCAGCAACAATTTCGATGTTGTCTGATACGGCAACAACAACGGTTTCCATTTGATCAATACCAATAGCTTGAAGTGTTCTTGTATCAGCTGCATCACCAATGATAATTTTGTCAACTTCATCTGCATAAAGTTTCGCATTTTCATCATCTTTATCTAAAATAACAACGTCTTTTTTAAGTTTAATTAATTGATCGATAACAGCTTGACCGAATCTTCCTGTTCCGATAACTACTATTTCATTTTCATATTTGAGTTTCATATTTTCTCCAATCATTAACCAATGATAATGTCAGCTTCAACATATTCATAGGTACGACTAAAATCTTTTTTGCGTTTTCAAACATTAAGTGTTGAACTAATTCCAAATTGCCCAATGAACATAACAATAATTAATGTTAATTTTGAAACTATATTTAAGTTTTTTGTAATTCCTGATGATAAACCAGTTGTTCCAAAGGCACTTGCTACTTCGAAAATTAAATTTTCCATTGAGAATCCTTCATTAGGATCTTGTAAGAACGCGTTTTCGATTTTTCCACCATAATCTTGGAATGAACTGAATAGAATCATTGAAGCAATAAGAATAATAATTGTTGCAATTGTTAATATTTTTGCAGACATATTAACAGTGTCTTGGTCGATAGCTCTCTTAAACACTCTAACTCTTGGTCTACCAAATAAAATTCTATATAGACCTAAAATTATAAGAGCTAAAGTTGTGGTTCTTATACCTCCACCGGTTGATGCAGGGGCTGAACCAATTATCATCATAAAGATAAACACAAAGGTTGAACCGTGTGTAAAATGTTTCATATTTACAGTAGCAAATCCAGCACTTCTTGTTGAAAGAGATGTGAAGAATACTGCAAAGAATTTATCAAATGTATTTCCGTATAATTGACCTTTTTCAATGTATTGCTTAAGATTTGAGAATTTTTCTAATTCTAAATCTTGGACATTTGCACCTTTTGAGAATCATTCAATGTAAGCTTTGTGAGTTTCATTACCAACACCCACAGGTAAGTGATATTGATTTCACAATGAATATGGATTTGAAGATGAAAGTTCAAATCCTAAGGAAATTCCAAATCCAATTAGAAACACAATTACATAAGTTGTAAGTGAAACTTTGGTGAATATTGAAAATTTAAATTGTGTATCCTTTCTTCTAAGTTTGCGTTTGATATAAGACACAATGTCGTGAAGAGCTGGATAACCTAATCCACCAATAATAAGTAAGATAATAAAGCAAATTTGTAAGAAGTAATTTTGATAATACGGCATAAGTGAAGAGCTTGACATAATATCAAAACCAGCATTATTGATTGCTGATATAGTATGGAAAATTCCATATTTTAAAGAAAGAACAAAATTACCTTGAGGATTTTTGAATGAACCATCAGTTAAAATTTGTTTCATTCCCTCTGTATGTTTTGGTGTTGCGAAATAGAAATAAAATGTAAGAATAACGCTGAATAAACAAATACAAATAAAAATAAATTTAACTGATGAAATAATTAATTTTGTAGTTTGTGTTACATCAGATACACCCCGTTCGGTTTGCATAATTTTAATCTCAGCAAGGGTGGATGTTTTTTTGCCAAATAAGTAGTTAATAGCAAAAAACTTAAGTGCAAAAATACCAATTCCACCAGCCAAAATCAAGATAGCAATAATTGCTTGACCTAAATCATTTCACTGACTAAATGTATCAACAGTCACTAGACCGGTATCACTAAATGCACTAGCTGTTGTGAAAAATGCATCAATGTATTTAACACGTGCAGCTTCAGGATTTTGTGCTATTGGTGAGAACAAAATCAAACTGGAAACTAGAATAATCAATAAGTAAATAAATAATAAATACTTAAGTTTTGATATGTTGTTTTTTCAATATCAAAACTTTCTAATTAATTTTGCTAATCTCGAGTTCTGAATCCTTAACTTAATACTATAAGAAGTCTTACTCAAAATTCCTCCAAACTTACATTATTAAATGTAATTTAATTATATTAAATTAAAAAAATTCATTATTAAAATGAATTTATTAAATTATTTTTTATTTTTTTCAGCATTCATTGATTTCATAATTTGACGAATTTGTGTTTCTGATGCTGTTCTACCCATTTGTTTGAACATTACTCTAATCATTTTTTCATTGATAGGTGGGTTTTCTCTAAGTTGTTTTTCAAACATTCTTTTAGCAATAAAGAATGTTACTAAAGCAGCTGCAATAACTACAAATATTACAACAGCGATAATCATTCCAACAAATGCTCCAGTTTGCATTTCAACCATAATTATTCTCCTTAAAATAAATTTTGTAATAAGTTTTAATAATTAAATTAAATATATTTTATTTTATCATAGTTTGTCTTATTAAAATCTTTTAAAAAGTTAACCAATAAATCTTTAGCAGCTATTAAATCAGAAATTGAACAAACACCAATAGGGCTATGTAAATATCTTTGTGGAAGTGAAATTGTTAAAGTTGCAGCTCCACCTTTTGCAAATTGAAGCTCATGAGCATCTGTACCTCCACCCATTGCAACAAATTTGTAAGCTGGAATTTCATATTTAGCAGCAACTTCTTCAAAGAATTGAACTAATTTTGTATCCATTAATGTTCCACCATCTTTAATTCTAAGAGCAGCACCTTTAAATAATGCTGTTGTTCCTGAAATTACATCTGGTGTATCGTGTGAAGAAGTTGTATCAAGTGCTATTGCAACATCTGGATTAACAAGTGCAACTGAACTTCTTGCTCCTCTTGTTCCAACTTCTTCTTGAACTGTTCCAACTAAATATAAATCAACATCTAGATCTAAATCAGCAACTTCATTTGCAATAAATTCTAAAACGGTTACACCTGCTCTATTGTCCATTGCTTTTCCACCTATTAAATCAGGATTATCAAATAAAATAGTTTCTCCACTCATTTGAACTCTATCACCAATTGTTACTCCTGCTGCTATTGCTTCTTGTTCATTTTTAAATCCAAAATCAGCATAAAGTTCATTATTAGTCATAGCTTTTGAAACTTTAGAATTTTCCATAATGTGAATACTTGTGTGTCCAAATACACCTAAATATTCTTTGTTTGCTGTGATTAATTTAGCTTTTGTTCCAATAACTGTTGAAGCTCAAATTCCACCAATTGGACTTAATAATAATTGTCCTGATTTTTCAATTCTTCTTACAATGTAGCCTACTTCATCCATATGTGCTGCAATCATAACTTTTGGAGCAGATGAATTTTTAGATGGTTTGTGAAAAATGATTGAACCTAATTTATCTCTTGAAATTCTGTAAACTGATGAAATATTTTTTCTTAATTCATCTGCTACAGGTTCTTCGTATCTTGACATAGCTTCGATTTCTAAGTATTTAATTAATTGATTTTTAAATTGTTCTTTGTTGTTCATAAACACCTTCTGATTTGTAAAAATAGCTTTAAATTAAAGTTAATTTAAATTATATAAATCTTTATAAATTTTTTTAATTTTGTTTTATAATATTTTTACTAATTGCGTGAGTGGTGAAATTGGCAGACACGCTAGATTAAGGCTCTAGTGGGGCGACCCATGCAGGTTCAAGTCCTGTCTCGCGCACCATATGACACTAAAAAGTGTCTTTTTTTATTTTCTTTTGTACAAAAGGCAAAAAGAAAAATCGCCATTATTGTAGCGATTTTCAGAACAATTAAATTAAACCATGATTTTTTAAAGCAGCTTCAATAGCTTTTACTGCTGCTTCTTCATCTTCTCCGAGCACTTTAACTGTAATTTCAGCTCCGTGTTTAATTCCTAAAGCCATAATGTTCATAATTGATTTTAAATTAGCTTCACGTCCGTTGTAAATTAATTTAGAATCTGATTTGAATTTTGTAGCTGTTGAAACAATTAAAGTTGCTGGTCTAGCATGTAAACCAATTGGATCAATAATTTTAGCTGTGAATTCTTTCATCGTTTTCTCCTTTGTTCCTTTGCAATTGATTTCAATAAAATGCTGTTTCAAAATTTAACAAAAATAAAATTAAAAAAAGTAGTTTATCTAACCAAAATATACTCTTATTATATCAATGGTTTAGTTATATCAAAAACAAATTTCTTAAATAGATTACTTTTTTTCTTATTTTTACAGTTTTTTTTCATATTTTCAGATTTTTTATCATATTCATCAAAAATCTGAATTAGTTTTTGGACTGATTTTCCTTCAAAAACATCCATTGTTTCATATTGTGAAAACATACTTCTACTGTCTCAGTTAGTTGTTCCGACTCAAGCGATTTTGTCATCAACTATCCCTGCTTTAGTGTGTAAAAAATGGTCATCATAAATTTTTACCTCTAAACCATATGGAATTAATTCTTCAAGCTGAGATAAACTGATTTTATAAACGAGCTTCTTATCTGGTAACCCTGGGAAGTAAATTGTGATTTTCACATTATTTCTCAATGCTAAAATCAATTGTTTTTTAAGTGCATTAGTAACTGAAAAGTATGGTGTACAAATACGAATTGACTTTTTAGCAGTCGCAATTAATTTTAGTCATAAAAATTCTGATTCTGAATAGTCGAAATTAGGTGATTCTAAAATTAAAAATGAATTATTTTCATATTCTTGATCACTAGTATCAATAAATAATGAACTTCTAATTTCAATTTTTTTATTAGTTATTATTTTTCAAAACTTAATAAAATGAATTATATATGTATTTATATATGGACCTGTAATCTTATAGTTAAGATCAATTCAGTGTCCATATTTTTTTGACATTGATGAATATTCATCTGAAATGTTATTTCCTCCTGAGAAAACCATCTTGTTGTCTATAATAATAAACTTCTCATGGTTTCTTGAGAAACTACTTGCATTAATAAATGGATAATAAATTTTTCCAATATAGGCAAACTCAATGTTTGGATGTTTAGATAATTTAGATAACTTTCTTTTTTGTGATGGCATAGCGCCAAAATCGTCAACAAGTCATTTAATTTTTACACCCTCATTAGCTTTTTTAAGTAGTAGGCTTAAGAAGTGGTCTGAGATTTCTGATTTTTTAATTATGTATGTAATGATGTAGATTGTTTTTTTTGCATTATTGATTCCATTAAATAAGTGATCATAGAATCTATATCCTTCTTCATAGAATTCAATATTCGCAGGTAGGATAACATTATTATTAAGATTTGTGAGCTCTGTTAAATTATTACTTTTATAACTTAATTGATTTTGATTTTTCATAAACAATGGAACATATTGTTTTAAACAGTACATCGGATTTTTATTAACCTTAATTTCATTTTTATTTTTTCAATGGAAACCATAAACAATAAAAATAACATGTCCAATTATTGGTAATAACATCGTTAAATAAATTCAAGAAAATTTCGACTCATGTTGCTTCTTTTGACTGTAAATAACAAAGACAAAAGTCACATTAATTACATAAAACAAGAAGATGAAAAAATATGAAACTTCTTTGTAAATATTAAGCACTAAAAACGATACAAAAACAACCGTTAATGTAACAATGAAAAATGCAATGATAAATGAAATTAATCACTTTAAGTTATTTTTAGTAATCATGATTTAATTTTATATCATTTTATTCTTTTTGTCCTAAAAAATAGCACTTAAAAAATATTTTAATCACAAAAATAAATTTGGTTTTGGTATAAAATAAACATTATTTTAAATAATTAAAATTAAGACAAAAAGGATTTATGAAACAGCAGAATTTACTTAGAAAACTCAAAGCTTGATCAGCAATTATTATAATTGCTTTAGTCTCAATTTTTACATTCACTTTAGTCGGTGTAAAAATGAGTAACAGATTTAAACCATCCTTCTTTAATTACAAGTCTTATATCTCAGATGAGAATAGGGATAAAATTCAAGAAAACTTCTCTTATAAAACATTTGATGAAATTAACGAATTCACAGTTGCCATTGTAAATTCAAAAGCAATTGCTGGAATTGGAAGTGATTTCCAAGCAGTTAATTTAATCAAAAAAGACCTATTAGCACCAATTGATTTTAAAAAGTTGCTAAATTTATCAGACAAGCCTGATAAGGAGTTGCTTAAAAACATCTTGCAAACTATTTACACACCTATTGTTTTTGAACATTTAGCAAGTTATGATGAAGATCTAAAAACAGATCAATCAGGTAAAAAATATGAGGAACCAAGACACTTATGAGAATACTTTGTTCCATACTTTATGCAAGATGCAGTAGTTGCATTTAACACAAAGAAACAAAAACAAACCAACGGCGTACAACCAATCACAAAAGAATTACTAGATCAAAATAAAACAGAATTACAAGCTGATGGAACAAACCTTGAAGAGTTCGGTTCACTTAGTTTATATAACCAATTAAATACATTGTTTAATAATGGATATTCTAACTTAACTATTACAGATGCTGTTAGAGCTAATATGTTGTATGGCTCATTTTATGACTTTAAACCTACCGGTGTAGTCTTAAATACAAATAACGATGTTACTAAAGATAACTACACGAAGTTTATTGACAACTTCTATTCACTTGTTCAAAAAGGTACTGGAAAAAATCCAAATGATAGCAAGTACATCACATATGACGGTGATGGTCAAGGTATCTTAAATAAATTAATTAATCCACAGTATCCAGAAGCTGACTCAGCTGTTATGTATAATGGTGATGCACTGGATGCTTACTTCTCAGATAACAACTATGAAGAAGTTGAAAACGGAACAGTACAATCATTTAAAATTGCACAAAACATCTTGCTCATAGATGGATTAGTAGTTGCTAAAAACACATCACAAGGAACTCTTGATGAACTTTATGAAACATTAAATTCATCAATTTATTCAAATATGGGTGAGTTATATAGATTCACAAAACAATTTAAAAATGATATTCAGGAATGCCTAAATAATTATTCACTTAAAATGTACGATGAATATATTGATTTAGTGTTCAGAGACTACTATACAGATTTAAATAAATATAATGATTTCAAGAGTCAACTACACGAGCTTTATAAAACTACATTAATTGATATCAATACACTTAGTTCATATAAGGCAAAAGTTGAAGAATTATTTAGTATTCAAGAAACTAAAAATGTTTTTGTAAGGTTGATTAAAGATTTAAATAATGAAGATCCTGAAAATGCAGTCAATATGAATGATGAAGATGAATTTAAGAAAAAGATTGAGTTTATAGTAAATCACATCGATTTTGCTAATAGTAAATTTGTTAAAATAATGAATAAAAAATACTTACAACTTAATAACTTCGACTTTGTTAACTATACACCTCCAACAAGATTTGAATATGAGTTAGTTAAAAGAAATTACTTCATTACAGATGACAATGAAGTAGATAATAGTGCATTATACATTTATCAAATTGAAAATGATCCAAACGAAAAAGTCACACACACTAAGATAAATGGTGTAGATGACAACTTATCTTCAAAAATCGGAATTGCATATAACCAAAAATTCAAAAGCTAAAAATATAGTATAATACAAAAGATTTTTCACATATATTTAGAAAAAGGGAGGATTTATGGCTAACATTAAATCTAAAGTTAAAAGTATAGCTAAGATGGAAAAAGCTCGTGTTAAAAACGCTGCTATGAAATCAAGAGTTAAAACAGCTATACGTAAAGCTAGAGAAGCTGTTTTAGCTAAAGATGCAAAAGCTGCTGAATTAGTTGCATTTGCTCACAAAACAATTGCTAAAGCTGTTTCTAAAGGTGTTTTCCACCCAAACAAAGGTGCTAGAAAACGTTCACGTTTAGATGAATTTGTAAACAAAAACAAATAGTTTAAACATCATAAAAAAACGGACTGATGTCCGCTTTTTTATTTCTCTTTTTCACTTGTACTATAGTGTGCAAGTTATAAAAGTTTTTTAGTACATAATTTTCTTATTTGTTTTTGCAATATTTCCCATTTGAGAAACAGCTCTTTTAAGTTCATAATCTCCACGATATAAATAATCAACAATAGCTTCAGCTAATCCATCTTGAAGCACATCTGATGTGTAATATTTTGCAAATGATTTTGTATATTGGTCAGAATTATCCATCGCATATGAATATCCTGATAATTTAAACATTGGAATGTCATTTGGACTATCTCCAATTGTCATAACGTCAGCTAAATCAGCGTTGAAAATGTTTTCACATAATCATTTCATTCCTGAACCCTTATTTACACCAGGATTAGACATTTCGATATATAAATAATCAACATTAACTAAGTCTAATTTAATATCTGATTGATTATATAAATCAACAAATTTTTCTAATTGTTCTTTTGTTCCATAAGCTTCAATTCTGTGTAAATCGGCAGGAATAGTTCCATCTGTAATTCATTTATCATATTCATTAAATGATGTTAAAAACTCATAGATATCATCGTGAACATTGTATAAGTAGAATTGATTAACACCTGCATAATATAATGTAACATCAGCTTTGAGTGCTAAATCTCAAACTTTTTTAGCTTCATTAGGATCAATTATTTCAATGTGCAATGGTTTTTCTTCTTGCATATCATAAATAATCGCACCACTTGAACAAGATAAATATCTTGAATTAAGTTCTCTAGCTAAACGTTTGATTTTTTCTAAAACTGGATTACCTGTGTTGATTACAAATGGAATATTTTTAGATGATAAATCTAAAACTTGTTCTTTTACTTTTTCTGATAATTTTTTATGTGGAAATCCGTAAATTGTTCCATCCACATCACTAAAAACTGCAAATGATTTATTCATGCGAATATTATAAATTAAACTATCAAAATATAGCTAAAAATAATATTTTCAATTAAAATATATTTCATGAAAGATATTATTAAATATTTAAACAAAAGACTTAAGCATGATAAGAAAAAACTGCTTACTTACAAGATTATTGATATCAGTTTTTCTATAATAATTGCACTGCTTAATATTTCATCAATTATCATAGCTGCAATTGCGCTTTCAATCATTGTGTCACATGGACAAACAAATGGAAATGATGAATTACAAAGAAACTCATCATACATTTCAGTTATCTTACTTTGTGTGTTTATGATTATTCTATTCTTTTTAAACATTGGAATAGCTATTTATCGTAGCAATACTAAGATGTCAACTTATAAGAAAGTTCATGAAAGTTTGGAATATCTTGAAATTAAGTATGCTAATGGTTTAATTTCAGAAGAAAACTTAATTAAATTCATTGACTATATGTACACTGAAGCTGAATCATTCAAGAAATTAGCAATCTTGGAAGTTATTCAGGATGAAATTACCTCGCCATCAGGAGGTAAGAAATAATGAAAAAGAAAAACATTACAATGAATGCTTATTTCAAGCTTTATAGAGAAACAAAACTTAAGCTTATTGTGTATTCAGTTTTATATTATTTGCTAAATGCATCAATAATCTTGTTTACACTTTTAAACGGTGTGATAGCAATTTTATTCCTTGCAGGAGCGTCTTCTTATTATCCTGACGGTGTGGCTAATCCGTACAAAAGTTTTTTAAACTCAAATAGTAACTACATTATCTTGTTAACAATTGTTAATGCAATAATCACTTTTACTTCAGGTATATTATCATTCTTTGTTATTAATAAAAAAGCAATCTTTTATCAAAGCAAAATTAAAGCAATTCAACTTGAACACCTTTTATACAAATCTAAATTACACATATATAAGGATTTAAATAATAAAGAAGCAAACTTTACATTATTTAAAAGAACAATGAACATATTAGAAATAGACAGATATAAATCAAGCGACATTGAAAAAGAGGTTAATAATGGACAAAAACAAACCTAAAGAACAAAAGAAAAATAAATTACAAATCAACAGCATTAATGATATTGATAAGGTCAAAAATAGAGTTTATTTTAAATACATTACAAGTAAAACTTTATTTACATTATTAAACGTTATTTCTATTTTCTTATCTGCTTCAATTATTGTTCTAAACTTATATTCAATTAGGTTTAATATCTTGCCTGATAAAACGATGGACTTGTTCGTTGCGATTGCTTTATTCTCTGTTATCATAACAATGCTTGTATCAATTCAAAGCTTCTTAGCTATAACAAACAAGACAAACGAATATAAAGATAAGATTTCAAGAAATGTTGAATTCTTAAAAGAGTTTAAAGAACAAACTCAAATAACTGATAACGATATCGAAGTTATTAAGCAAATTATTGAATAAAATGGATGAATGAAACTGAATTATAAACTAGGACAAGAAAAGTAGACAGAAAATAAACTGGGACACTAAAAATGGACAGAAGGTTTAATTAGACATAATA
>NZ_JBLWID010000008.1:0-25205 GCF_048381515.1 Mycoplasma sp. 4463 | reverse complement strand
TTGAAAAACACCCCAACATCATTGAGGTGTTATTATGTCTAATTAAACCTTCTGTCCATTTTTAGTGTCCCAGTTTACTCTAACTGAAGGCCACACTGTTTTAAATTTTGTCTTTTCATTTATTAAAAAATGAACTTCGGAATGAGCATTTAGAATTAAATTATCATATAAATTTTCATTGGATAATCTTGCATTCTTACTTGAATATTCTGGTATTAAGTAATTTATATAATCATCCAAATATGATTTTAGATTACCTGATATTCAAAGGCCCAAAAGTGAAGAACCCTCACATAGCAAAATAATAGAAGCAGGTAATCCTGTGTAGAAACAGAAACTAGTGATAGTATTTATTTTAGCAAAATAAATGCATGCAAAAATTATTGAAATAATTGTGTGTATAGCCGATATTGTGATGATTACAAGAAAAACGATTAATAATATCTGTTCGAATTTCAATCTTTTAAGAAATTTTTCTTTTAAGTAATCAAAAATTTCAGGACGTATTTTTGTGTCTGAATCAATTAATCGTATAATGTCAAACAGTTTATGTCATATAAATCTCATTTTTCCATCTATCAGCCAGGATAGATAATAAATAATCATTAATATCATTCTTGATTCCTTTTCTTAATATTTAAATAATATCACCCATTCCATAAAATAATTAAAAATAAATAGTTATTGAATGTTAAGTAAAAAAAGAGAGCTCATCGAGCTCTCAAATTTATCTAATATCCCAACGAAACTTTATTAATCACATTTTGTCTATAAACTCATTTTAAAAATGGATAAATTGCTATTGAAATTATTACTAAAACACCTCATTCGACTAGCATATTTACTCAAATTAATGTTAATCAAACCGATGGTGATGATACTTCTTTTATGCCTATGAATTGAATTCCGATAAAAATAAAAATTGAAACAAATAATGTATTGGCAGCAAAAATTAAGAAAGCAAAGATTGTACTTGTGAATATATTGAATTTACCTATTTTAAAGCATAAATAATATGCTCCTACTAAAAATAAAGATAAAGCGATTCTTGGTACAAATGAATATAAGATGTTATTGAAAATTGGATACCCTAAAACAATCGAACCTATTCAAGAACAAAATCCAAATGACAGCGTGCTTCATAAAGTTCCAATCATACCTAGATGAATTGAAGCAATTAAAATAACAATTGGAACAGTTGTTATTGATATAACACCAATCGTAATATACCCTGTGTAGGGTGTAAAAGTTAAAATTACAATAATTGCCATATACATAGCTAAGTAAGCTATGTTTTTTATTGTGAAAAGATTTTGTTTGTGTTTATGTCTAGTTTGTTGTTGTTTATTTGAATTTGCAATTCATATTAATTCTTTATTAGAGCAAGAATTATGATTTTGTGAATTATGTAGTTCCATAAATTAGAAAAGAAAAATTCAGCTTAATTACTGAATTTAACACTTAAAATTTCAATCATGTATTTTGTTTGTGCATCAACTTCAACAACATCACCAGCTACATGTCCCATCATTGCTACTGCAAGTGGACTTTTGTTTGAAATTTTATTTTCAAATGGGTTTGTATCGTGTGTACCCATAATCGTAACTTCTTTAACTTGATTTGTGTCTTTTTTAACAAATTGAACTGTTGTACCAATTCCAACTGTGTTTTGTGTTGACTCATCTTTAGCTTCAATAATTTTTGCATTATCTAAAATTTGTTCTAATTCGCTAATTCTACCTTCAACAGCACCTTGTCTATCTCTAGCTGCATCATACTCAGCGTTTTCTGATAAGTCCCCTTGTGCTCTAGCTTCTTTTAAGGCAGCTTGAACAGCAGGTCTTTCAACATTAACTAAATGTTCATATTCTTTTTTATATCTATCGTAAGTTTCTTGCGATAGGTAAACAACACCTTTTAATTCTTCATTGTTCATAATCATTCTCCTTATGTTATTTTGAGAAAAGTTAATTTAATTATATTTTATTTTAGTCTGATTTTATCTTTTTACTATAAAAAGAAATTTAGAACTTAAAAATGATACTTCATATGGGATTGAAGACATTCTAAGTAATGAAATTAATCTTTTAATTTCAGATCTTTTTGCATTATCAAAACTAATAATACACATACCTTTTTGCATCTTGTGAACATACTTATCATATAAGTCATTTATGTCTTGCTCAGTACGTAAAATCGCAACAAAATCTAATTCTTGATCTTTATATTCTATTATTCCTTTACCAGCTTCATCACCAAAATTCTCTTTAACTTTATCATATAAGTCTTTATTTAAACTTGAGTTTAAATAATAAATATTTGATTTTGTTTTTGAGTCAATTGCAACTATTGGGAACATATCTTTTTCATCGATAATTAAACAATTTTGATAATGATTTTGATAAATTGTATTAATAATACCTTCAATGTCTAAATCATTTGCTTTTGATTTTAGGAAGTCTTTAATATCAAAAGGTAATACACCAAGTTCACTACGTAAAGATTCGATTTGAATCAGTGCTTCAGCATGCGCTTTTGCTAAATATTTTTTACGAATCTTTCTTGAGTAAATATTTAACCCAATGTAAATAGCAATACCTAAAACAAACACAACTATTGCAGATACCATTAAAATCGTTCTTGTTGTTTCGCTCATTATTTACCTCATTTATGTTTATAGTAATTTAAATAATCATTAAGTATGATTTGTGCTGCAAGTTTATCTTTATGATCTTTTCTTTTCTTTCTAGTTAAACCGGCTTCAATCATAGTCTCATGGGCTTTTTTAGTTGAATATTGTTCATTGACCAATAAAACAGGTAAGTTAAATTTTTCTTCAAGTTGCTTTTTGAAATCTTCAACCATTAAAGTTCTATCACTCTTATCTCCACTAATTTTAAGTGGGTAACCAAGCACTATTCCATCAATTTTGTTTTTATAAACTTCATTAATATAGTAGCTAATTTTGTCAAGAGCTTGGGTAAATTTATATTCTTCGAATTTAAAGTTTTCTAATCCTGATGCAATGATTTCACTTTCATCAGTGATTGCAATTCCACAACTTTTAGTTCCTAAATCTAGACCTATTTTTCTCATGTAATCTCTTCTAATGCAGCAATTAAGTTATTAGCAGTTGCGACTTTACCCATAGATAAAATGGCATTTCCACCACCACGTCCATTAAGTTTTGCAAATAATTGTTGTGCAATAGCATTTGAATTGTATTCTTTTGAAGCTACAACAATCATTGGATTGGTTTCATCATTTGATGTAAGCACAACTAAAATGTCGTTGTATTTTTCTCTTAATGTAGAAGCTACTGTTTTAATGTTTGATTTATCAACTGTTTGATTTACGTAAACTTTGTTTCCATTTATTATTAAAACTTCAATTGAGTCATAATCAAATTCAAATGAATTTTGTAAATCTTTTTGAATTTGCTTATTGTCTTCTTTAAGTTTTTCAATTGTTCCTTCTAAGTAGTCAATTGCTTCTTCTTTTGCAGTAGGAATATTTAAATCAAAGTTGTATGAAGCTTGTAGCTTAGTGTTTTTGTCAATTAATTTTTCTGCTTCAATAATTAATTTATCAATTTCTTCATCTAAAAACTCATCAACTAAAGCATTTGATGAAATAGCTCTAATTCTATATACACCAGCAGCTTTCTTATCAACGTTTGTAATTTTGAAGTTTTCTAATTTAGCTGTATTTGATAAGTGAGTACCTCCACATAAGTCAGCTGTAATATTGTCAAATTTAACAATTCTTACATTTAATGGGTTCATATATTCTTGTTCTTCAAGAGTCATAATTGCGCCCATTTCTTTAGCTTGGTCTGTAGTCATATTCAAGTAATGTCTTACAGCGTCCATCTTAATGTACTCACGAACTAAGTTTTCGATTACTCTAATTTCTTCTTTTGTAGGTCTTGTATCAGCTGGTAAATCAAATGTTAAACGTTCTTCATTGTTATTTGAACCTAATTGTTTAATTTGGTTTCCTAAAACACTTCTAAGTGCACTGAATAATAAGTGTGTTCCAGAGTGGTTTCTTTCAAGACCTAGTCTAATTGTTTCGTCAACAAAGCACTCTACCGGTAAGTTTTTAACAATTTTTCCTTCAACTTTGTGAATGTGGTTTCCAAATTTATCTTTGAAAACATCTAAGATTAAAATTGTATTTGTACCTTGTTTTATGTAACCACGGTCGTGTTTTTGACCACCACTAGTTGCATAAAAAGGAGTTCTATCAAGCACAACATATGAAATTCCGTTAGCTTGCTCAATTTCTTTTTCAGTATCTAGTAAGTATAAAATGTTTGAAACTGATTTTGTGTATTCATAACCGATAAATTCATCAACTTTTGATTTGATTAAAGTTAATGAGTTGATTACTTTATCCATTCCTGAAACTTTTATTCCTTTACTCATTTCAGCGTGTTTTTGTTTTGCTGCTTCAAAAGCTTCATAATCAATTTGGATATTTTGTTGAGCTAAAATTTCTGCAGTTAATTCAACAGGGAAACCATATGTTTCGAATAATTTAAATGCAATGTCTCCTGGGAAAACTTTTAAATCTTCAACAATAAAGTCAGATAGAATTTGTTTCCCGTTTTCAATAGTTTTAGCAAAAGTTAATTCTTCATCTTCAATAACTTTTTTAATTGGATTTACATCATATTCAAAAGGTAATGTTTCTTTAATCACATCAACAAGTTTGTATAAGAAAGGTTCGTGAATATTTAATTGCATAGCTTTGTAAACACTACGTCTAATTAATCTTCTTAAAATGTAACCTCTACCAACATTAGAAGGTTTAGCTCCATCAGCAATAGCATTAGTTACTGTTCTCATATGATCGGCAATAACTTTAAAATATGAGTTCATTAAAGTTTGATCTTTATCATTTACAAAGTAATTGTTTGTATCATATCTATAATTTGTGAATTTCTCGATTTCGTGAATAATAGGTAAAAATAAGTCAGTATCAAAGTTTGTAGGTGCATCTTGCATAATTGAGACAATTCTTTCTAATCCGGCACCAGTATCAATATTTTTTTGCTTTAATTCTGTATATTCACCTTCACCATTTGAGTTATATGTTGAAAACACAATGTTTCAGATTTCAATGTATCTGTCATTTTCGATGTCTTCTTTAAGTAACTCGATTCCTCTTGAATCATACTTCTCACCACGATCATAGAAAATTTCTGTGTTAGGACCACAAGGACCTGAACCAACTTCTCAGAAGTTGGTATCTTTGCCACCTGGTATCATGTGTGATTCGTCAAAACCGTGAGCCATTCAGTAATTTTTAGTTTCTAAATCTTCATAATAGTATGTGAAATATAATCTGTCTTTATCAAGTTTTAGAACATCTAATAGAAACTCAACAGCAAAATCAATAGCTTCTTTTTTAAAGTAATCTCCAATTGAGAAGTTTCCTAACATTTCAAAGAATGTATGATGTCTAGCTGTAATACCAACATTTTCGATGTCATTTGTTCTAATTGCTTTTTGTGAGTTAGTTAATCTTTTTGCAGGAGCTTCTTTTTTACCTGAAAAGTAATCTTTCAAAGTTGCAACACCACTATTGATTCAAAGTAATGATGGGTCATTTTGAGGAACTAAACTTTTTGAAGGAACAACAAAGTGTGCTTTAGATTCGAAAAACTTTAATCATGATTCTCTAATTTGTTTTGAATTCATACTTACCTTCCTTATGTTCTTTTATTTCTTTGAAATAAAAGTAAAAATATTACTAAATTATATTAAAAAGATTTCTAAACAGTTTAAATTTTAAATTTGTTTTAATGAATATCCTTATTTTCATTTTTATTACTAAAACATCTTGTACACTAAGTTAAAAGTTTTAATTGTAGATTTGAATTCAAAATAATTAGCACAAAATTTTGTTAATTTCAATTAATTAAAATAACCAAGTTAAATTCTATAAAGTGTAAAATTATATTAATTAGGAGAAATATGAAATTAAAAACAAAAACTATTTTTAAATTATTAACATTAACTGGTGCGATTTCATCAGTAACAGGAACTATTGCATGTTCTCAAGAAGCGCCAAAAGAACCTAAACCAGGCAACCCGATTGTAAACCCAGGTGACACAGCTCAAACAATTGCTAAAAAAGAGGAATTATTGGATTTCTCAAAATCACTCACCGATACTGCAATGGCGCTTACACCAAATCTTTTTAATAACTATGCTAATTTAGTCAAATCGCTAACAAATGCAGATATTAATGATAATTCTGAGAATTACGTGGAAGCTCTAAAAATTAAAGACCAAATAGTAAAAAACTTACAAGATATCAAATCATTAGAAGAAGGTAAAAAAGAGGTTGAAGGAATCACCTTTTCAAATATCCCTCTAACAAATGAAGTTATCTTATTAATTGAAAAGACAAAAAAATATGTGACTTCAAAATATCAATCTTCAATCGAAAAGCTAAATAGTGCCAACATAAAAGAATTAGACGATTTTGAACTAGATAAGCTGATTACTTTAACCTCTTATGCGTTGAAATTGACTAGCTCATCATTTGATAACATGTACCCGATAGTTATGAAGGTTATTAGAGATAAATATATCTTACTTAATAGAATGGATATAAATTCTTTAAATGATCTATTTACAAATTTAAAGGATCAGGAGCAAGTTAAACAATTCTTTCTTGCTTCAATCACAGAATTATATGAATCTTTCGATGATACTGATAAAACTGTTAAAGCATCACAAAATAATTCTCTTCTTTTTCCGTTTTTGAATTATTCTAATCCGGAATCTGATATTCAAGCTGAAAGAAACTTGCATATCGAAACCTACGGAATGGCAGAAACAATTGTTGATATTTCTGAATTAGTACATTCTGTAATAAATAATCCTGAAACGCTTGATTCATTAGGAACTGAGAAAAAAGATGAAATCTTAACTTTCTTAAAAGAAATAAATAATAAACATAAGGGTAATACCAATTTGAACTTATATACAATCGGCCAAATGCTTAATAACGATGCTATAAAGATTGAAAAAAACATAATAGTTAACATTGTATGAGCTATGTTTATTCAAAAAGATGAAACTACAACAATGTTGAAGTCAATCATTAATGAATTTACCGATTTCTTTTTAAAGAAACAAAACAATACTGTTTTAGGACTTAAATACGAAATTCTAGAAAAACAAATACCTATTTTCCTAAACGAAAATTACACTGCAATTATGGAGGAAGCATTTAAAGATAAAAAAGTTTCATATGTTTATGCACCATATGTTGAAAAAATTGGGAAAGATTCATTAAATACAGAAGATATTAGAAATGTATTTTTACCAAAGGCAACTTATTTAGGTGAAAATGCAATTAGACATCAATTGTTAGCAGAATTTGCAAATACAGTTCCAGAAAGCTTTAAAAAACAAATTAAACTTAATGAGAATACTTATGTATCTGTGGATAGTGAAGCAACTGATGTACAAATAACTTCAGATAAGCCGCTTTATTTTGTAAATGGTTTATTCAAGAGTAATGAAAATATCAATACAGTTACAATCACTTCAACACAACCAGTTTATATTTCAGAAGAAATGTTTAAACACAGTACACTTAGATCAATAACAATCCAAGCACCTGAAGTTTATATTGCAAATGAAGCATTTGCAGATACTCCAGCACTTGAAACATTTGATGTTCAAAATGTTCAAAACATAGGTGAGTATGCGTTATTCGGTTCAAAATGATACTATGACCACATTTCAAACTCAAATGAAGAGCAAATTAAATTAGGTTCAGTTTTAATTGGTTACAAAAATATCAATAATAAAGCTGAAATCACTTTAGACCAGTCAATTACACAAATCTACAACTCTGCATTTTCATTTGACAATAAAATTCCAGAAGTAGCAACTGCTAATGAAGTTATTACAAGTATAACATCAGAAAATGTTAAATCAGTAAATCAAGGAACATTTGGATCATTATCAAACTTAACAAGTTTAAACTTACCTAACTTAACTTCTCTAGGTGCTACAGCACTTCAAGGAACACCATATTACTATAACATCTTAAACGATCAAGAAAACACAAAAGCGATGTTAGGAAAAGTTTTAATTAAAATTAAATCCGATAATCCTTATGTTACATTGTCTGATGACGTTGAATTTATTTACACAACTGCATTCAAGAACTCAAACCAAATAAACTCAATTCAAGGAGAAAATGTTAAGGGTATTGCTTCAAATACATTTGCAAATGGATTTGGAACAATTTCTGCACTTAACTTCCCTAACTTGGAAAGTGTCGGTTCATCTTGAGCAACATCAATTTCTTCACAAAGTGAAACTCCAGTTCTAGTTGCACCTAAATTAAATGTAGTTAATAAAAACCAATTAATTGGAAATTAAGATAAGAAAAATCATATGAGTTAATTTAACACCCATATGATTTTTTATATGTATCATTTTTTAGTTTCATCATCATAAACTTCATCAATTGTTGCTCCACCAATACATTTGTCTCCATCGTATAAAACAACTTGTTGACCTGGTGTAACAGCTGATGAACCCTCAGGATAGAATACTCTGATTTTATCATCGCCTAAAAATTCAACGGACACTTTAATATCTTTTTGTCTATATCTAAATTTAGCAGTTAAATTATCAGGATTGAAATCTTTGTTATTTAAGGTTAATCCCGAAGCGATTAAATTATTTGAAATTAAGTATTCAGGTTTTGAGTTAGGTGCAACATATAAAATATTTTTTTGCACATCGTGACCACAAACATAATATGGTTCAACCATACCACCTAAATTTAAACCTTTTCTTTGTCCAATTGTGTAATAGAAACATCCAACGTGTCTTCCAACAACTTTATTTGTTGTAATATCTACAATATCTCCATCTTGTGCTGGTATATAGTTTTGTAAGAATTGTCCAAAGTTTCTTTCTCCAATGAAACAAATTCCTGTTGAATCTTTTTTAGTTGCAGTAATTAAACCTAAATCAGAAGCAATTTGTCTAATTTCAGGTTTAGTTAATGTAGCAAGTGGCATAATAACTTTTTTAAGTTGACCGTGACTTAATTGAGCTAAAAAGTAAGTTTGATCTTTATCTTCATCTTTTGCTCTGTATAAGTGACCATCAATTACATTTGCATAATGTCCCATAGCAATATAGTCTGCTTTAAGTTCATTAAATGCATAGTTAGCAAAAGCATTGAATTTTATGTACTTGTTACATAAAATGTCCGGATTAGGTGTTCTTCCTTTTTTGAATTCTTCAATAAAGTTTTCAAAAACATTATCTCAATATTCTTTAACAAAGTCAACTCTTTCAAGTTTGATGCTTAATGAATTTGCGACTGATTGAGCATCCAAATAATCTCTTTCCTGTGGACACATATCTTGTTTAAGATCATTGTTTCCAAGAAAATCATTATTAACAATACTGTCTCAGTTACGCATAAATAATCCTACTACTTCGTAACCTTGCTTTTGTAATAAATAAGCAGCAACTGATGAATCAACACCACCACTCATACCTATAACAACTCTTTTAGACATATTTCTCCTTTATATACTTAAATAAGTATATAAATTGTAATATAAAAACCAAAAAAGCGAAATTTTTTGGTTTTTAATGTAAAAATTTAACTTTTTGCTATTAAGCAAATGGTTCTCATAACTCGAGAGCAACTGATTTGTCAGCTTTAAGATATTCTTCTGGAACATATTTAGGATCTACAATAACTGAGAAGTTGTATTCATCAAATCATTCATCAGACATTGAGTAAACACCTTTTTTACCAGAATCATCACCTCAACTGTTTTCAACTTTTCAAGCAATCGGTTTACCATTTTCTGTCTTAACACCTACAAAAGCCATCGCGTGATTTAACATTGAGTTAAAGTAGATAATTCTATCTTCTTTATTAAAGTCACTAATTGGTTCAAAAACTGAATCAAAATCATAAAGTTTGGGGTCAAAAATTCCTGATTTATTATCTTTGAAAGGATCGACATCACAAGCAAATCAAACTGGTAAGTTATCTTTTAACGAAGCAATTACAGCACTCTTAATTACATCTAATGGAACGTTAATCATTTCAACATCTTGATCTTCATAAACTGATTTTTGATATTTAAGAACATATTTAGTTCCATAGTCATAAAGATTTCTGGGGTCGTGCACTAGATTAACTTTTTTATCAAAATCTTTTCCTACATATTTTTCGAAAAACTCTACAGGAGTTATGTTTTCAATTTTGTGATACTTATTATCTTTATCTTTGTATTCATAAGTGAACTCAGTAACTGGCGTTCCTAAACATTTAGAAATAATATCATAAACTCTGTAAAGCGCATCTTCTTTAACTGCTTGAATTTGTGATTCAGCAGCACCTTGTGCAACAAGTACTCTAATTTTCTTCATTCCATTTTTAAGATGCTTATCAATTTGTTCATTCATATCTGTTGTATTTCCTGAATGGAATGTTTCAGGCATAATTGATTTTGGAACTGCACCATATTTTTTAAGTAAGTTAGCAAAATATTCTCAGTATCCACCATCTGAAGCAACATTTCTATTAATTAAGTGATAAACTTCTCTATTTTCTAATGGTAAGTTCGCTGTTTGGATTGCATAATTTAAAAATGTATTTGCTTTTTCAATTTTGTCATAGAAAGCAAAGTAGTTTTGTGAAAACTCAAAGCTACTTACATTTAAGTTTTTAGCAGCTTCAACTCTACCCATATTTAACGAAGCGAAAATTCAACATCTTCCACTATTTTTTTGTGATGTTATATCACCTAATGTTGTTTCTATGTCAAAAACGTGATCGTGTTTGATAAATGTTTGATGATCAAAAACTGTATTCTTAATACCATTTTTGATGATTGAGTTTTGAATCATTTTATTGTTTGATTTTGAGTCAAATTTTGACTTGAATTCATCTAATAAGTTTTTAGTTACATTCATTTTTACTCCTATATACCTTGTATATTAGTTATTAATATAGTTCAGTTTAATTCATAATGTATTACAATTTAAATTATGAATAATCAAGAAACTATTAAAGCAGTTCCTGATGTTAAATCAGGCTCTGTAAAATTATTTTATGGAATTATACTATTAACAAGCACTGGTGGATTGCTTTTATTATCATTATTATCAATCTTCTTTGTGTGAATTAATTTACTAATACTAAATTCAATGCCAAAATCGTTTTATCAACTTTTATTTTTAATAATGATGATAATAGTCCCTTTTATTGGAATTATGATTCTGAGTTTTATAAAACCGAAAAATGAATCTCAAAATCTAATACTCACGAGCATCAAGTTCTTCTTCTATGCATTATTCTATGGAATTTTAATCGGAACAGCTTTATTATTAATTAGTTTTGGATCATATACATATGATAAATCTGCATTAGAAATTGTCAAGTATGCATCATTGCAATTAGCATCAGTTATTTTTATACCAGTAGGAATATTATTCTTGACCGGAATATTAGGAATGTTAAAAATTATTAATGTAAGATCACTAATAGTAATGATTTTAGTTCTATCATTTGCAATATTAGTTACATTCTTAATTTCATTCTTTGCTTTTAGACAAAGAGATAACATTAACTGATGAATCGGAATTTTAATGGTTGCATTAATCTCATTATTTATGATTCTTCAATGATATTCAATTAGAAAAACAGCTGATTATGTCGAGTATATGAGTAGAAAATCATTAATCACTTTAGGAATTCAGCACGGACTTCAGTTGTTTGTTTCATTAGCTCAACTACTTTATTACGTTATTGTTATATTGGTTAAAGAAAGATAAAACAATTTACTCTCAACACTGCGGTGTTGATTTTTTTGTTAAAAAAATGCAAAGAAAATACACAGACCTAAATCTGTGTATTTGAAATTATTTGTGAAAAACAATTAGTCAAATTATTTAACAATTTTTGTAACTGTTCCTGCACCAACTGTACGTCCACCTTCACGGATTGAGAATTTTGTTCCTTCTTCAACAGCGATAGGTGCGATTAATTTAACTTTTAAGTTAACGTTTTCCCCTGGCATAACCATTTCACGTCCTGGTTCGAATTCAATTCCCCCTGTAACGTCTGTTGTACGGAAGTAGAATTGAGGTTTGTAGTTTTTAAGGAATGGAGTGTGACGTCCTCCTTCTTCTTTTTTAAGAACGTAAATAGCAGCTTCGAATTCTGTATGAGGAACAATTGAACCTGGTTTAGCTAAAACTTGTCCACGTTCAACTTCATCACGGTTAACTCCACGAAGTAATAATCCAGCGTTATCTCCAGCTTGTGCTTCTTTAAGGTTTTTACGGAACATTTCGATTCCTGTAACAACTGTTTTCTTAGTAGGTTTTAATCCAACGATTTCAACTTCGTCGTTTAATTTAAGTGTTCCACGTTCTACACGTCCTGTAGCAACTGTTCCACGTCCTGTAATTGTGAAAACGTCTTCAACAGCCATTAAGAATGGTTTGTCAAATTCTTTAACAGGTGTTTGGATGTATGAATCAACTGAATCCATAAGTTCCATAATTTTTTCTTCGTATTTTGCATCACCTTCTAATGCTTTAAGAGCTGATCCACGAATGATTGGAGCATTGTCTCCATCAAATCCGTATTCTGAAAGAAGTCCACGGATTTCCATTTCAACAAGTTCGATCATTTCTTCTTCACCTTCAAGCATATCTACTTTGTTTAAGAATACAACGATACGAGGAACCCCAACTTGTTTAGATAAAAGAATGTGTTCACGTGTTTGAGGCATTGGTCCATCTGTTGCAGCAACAACTAAGATAGCTCCATCCATTTGAGCTGCCCCTGTAATCATGTTTTTAACATAGTCAGCGTGACCAGGACAGTCAACGTGTGCATAGTGACGTTTTTCTGTTTGGTATTCGATGTGTGATGTGTTAATTGTAATTCCACGTGCTCTTTCTTCTGGTGCGTTATCGATAGAAGCGTAATCACGAGCTTCTGATAATCCTTTTTTAGCTAAAACTGTAGCAATAGCAGCAGTTAAAGTTGTTTTACCATGGTCAACGTGTCCGATTGTTCCAACGTTAACGTGTTCTTTACTACGATCAAAATCTAATTTTGCCATGTAATTTCCTTTCTATTTTATATATATAAAATTGTTTAATAAATGTATTGTGTTTTAGCGCCAAAACCAACCTATGCCTAGCCTTTCATCTAGGTCCTGTCCATTTGTTAAATTAGCACATTAATTTTATCAAAAATAATTTTTGAAAACATTATTTCCAATAACATTTAAATTAGTTTTTATATTGTACCACAAAATGCAATTTCTATTATTTCTGTCTAATAACGAAACTAATTGGAGATGCAGTTTTATATAAAATCATCAAATAAATTTAACAAAAATATATGCGATAAATAATACTAAAAATTTCTAAAAATTAATTATATAAATGTACAAAATTCAAGCAGTTTGATGGTACAAAATATTGGTTATTTTCGGTTTTGTTTAAAAAATAAATAAAGTAAAATAATGATACATTAAGTTACAAAACGTTTTAACTTGATGTTTAAATTTATTTCGAAATAAAATCAAACAAAAAAGGAAACAAGATGAAAAAAACTTTATTTGATAGTAAAAATTATTTAGATAAAGTGCATGCTTGATGACGTGCTGCTAACTATCTTTCAGTTGGGCAAATGTTTTTAAGAAACAACCCTTTACTTAGAGAAGAGTTAAAAGCCGAAGATGTTAAGATGTACCCAATCGGTCACTGAGGAACAATCCCAGGACAAAACTTAATCTATGCTCACTTAAACCGTGTTATTAACAAATACGACTTAGAAATGTTCTACATTGAAGGTCCAGGACACGGTGGTCAAGTTATGATTTCTAACTCATACTTAGATGGAAGCTACACAGAATTATTCCCAGAAATCTCACAAGATGAAGAGGGATTAAAAAGAATGTTCAAGAGATTCTCATTCCCTGGTGGAACTGCATCTCACGCCGCTCCTGAAACACCTGGTTCAATTCACGAAGGTGGAGAGTTAGGATACGCATTATCACACGCAACAGGTGCTATTTTAGATAACCCACAAATCATTGCTGCTACAGTAATCGGTGATGGGGAAGCTGAAACAGGACCACTTACAGCAGGATGATTCTCATCATCATTCATTAACCCAGTTAATGATGGAGCTGTATTACCAATCATCCACATCAATGGTGGAAAAATTGCAAACCCAACAATCTTAGCTAGAAAATCAGATAAAGAAATCAGAGATATGTTAGCTGGATTTGGATGAGAAGCTATCTTTGTTGAAGCTAATGTTTTTGACCAAAGAGGAATTCACAAACCAATGGCAAAAGCATTTGACAAAGCTATTGAAAAAATCCAAAAGATTCAAGCAAAAGCAAGACAAAAATCAGCTGAAGAAGCTACAAGACCTATTTGACCAGCTCTTGTTGTTAGAACACCAAAAGGTTGAACAGGACCTCACACATACAATGGTTTAACATATGAAGGAAGCTTTAGATCACACCAAGTTCCACTTCCTGTTACATCAGAAAAACCAGCTACATTAGACTTATTAAAAGAATGATTAACTTCATATCATCCAGAAGAATTATTTGATGAGAATGCTAAATTCAAAGCTGAATATGCTGAAATTGCTCCTAAAGGTGCAAAAAGAATGGCAATGCACCCTATTACAAATGGTGGTGTAAACCCTAGAGCATTAAACTTACCAGACTGAACACAATTTGCATTAGACATCAAAAAACCTGGTTCAGTTCAAGACCAAGATATGGTTAACGCAGGAAAATGATTTGCTGAAGTAATCAAAATGAACCCAGATAACTTCCGTGTATTCGGACCAGATGAAACTAAATCTAACAGACTTTACGATGTTCTTAAAGTTACAAACAGACAATGATTAGAAAGAGTAAATCCTGAATTAGATGAAGCTATCGGACCAGTTGGAAGAGTTATCGATTCACAATTATCAGAACACCAAGCTGAAGGATTCTTAGAAGGATACGTATTAACAGGACGTCACGGAATGTTTGCTTCATACGAATCATTCTTAAGAGTTGTTGACTCAATGCTTACACAACACATGAAATGAGTTGCTAAAGCAAGAAAAGTTCACTGAAGAAAAGATTACCCATCTCTTAACGTTATTGCTACATCAACAGCATTCCAACAAGACCACAACGGTTACACACACCAAGATCCAGGTATTTTAGGTCACTTAGCTGACAAAAAACCTGAATTAATTCGTGAATACTTACCAGCTGACTCTAACACATTATTAGCTGTATTAGACAAAGCTTACAGAGAAAGAGATGTAATTAACCTTATCGTTGCTTCTAAACAACCAAGAGACCAATTCTACAATGTAGAAGAAGCTAAAGAATTAGTTGAAAAAGGTCTTAAAGTTATTGATTGAGCTTCTACAACAAAACCAGGTGAAGAACCAGACTTAGTTGTTGTTGCATCAGGTACAGAACCAAACTTAGAAGCATTAGCATCATTAGAATACATCAACAAAGCATTCCCTTCACTTAAAATTAGATTCGTTAACGTAGTTGATTTATTAAAATTACGTCACCCAAGCATTGACCCACGTGGATTATCAGACGCTGAATTCAACGCAATCTTTACAAAGAACAAACCAGTTGTATTCGCATTCCACGGATACGAAGGTCTTATTAGAGATATCTTCTTCTCACGTCAAAACCACAACTTATTTGTTCACGGTTACAGAGAAAACGGAGACATTACAACATCATTTGACATTAGACAAATGAGCCACATGGATAGATTCCACATCTCAATCACAGCTGCTAAAGCAGTTTACGGTGATAAAGCAGCTGACTTCGTAAAACAAATGGAAGAAAAAGTTGCATACCACAACAGATACATTAAAGAAGTTGGAATTGACATTGACGAAGTTAGATTCTGAAAATGATCAGGTCTTAAAAAATAAGACAAACACTTTATAAGTGTTAAAAGATAATCAAAAACACCTTAGTAATTCAAACTAGGGTGTTTTCATTTTGCTTTTTTAATTAACTATTTTCTAAACCTACTAAAATACCTCTATTAACAAATGGTTTTCTACCTTCAAGACTATCAATAAGGTCTGGATAATCGATAAATGGATTTCTTAATCCACCTTGGTATCTAGCTGTTTCGTTGTTTCTATCAATATCAAATTGTGAAATTGAATCTGTTGAAACTCAGTTTTTGTATGTTTGATAGTAGTGGTCTTTAATATATGGTTTAGTGCTTGAGAATATTGAATTTGATTTTTGATTTAAGTTTCTATTTCTATATGTAACTGTAAAGTATAGATATGCTCTAGCAATATCTCCCTTGAATGCATCTATTGGTTCAAATGTTGTTTCACCAATTGAGTTTCTTCCTAATTTCCCACCATTTCTTGATGTTTTAGTTGCATCACTTACATTGTCGTGAGGGAAATTACCTCTGTTTGCATTAACTTTAATATCTGTAGGTCAAACGTGGTGCGCGTCTGAAACCATTGGTGATTCTTTGTTGAATCAAGATTGTGGAATTAAGTGTTCCTTGTTTGTCCCTTCCCCTTCATCTCTTGCAGATGATCTTTTTCCTCATTGAAAATCAGGGAATGTATATGGATCTCTTCCGTTTGGATTTTCTGAATAAATATCTAACAATGTATTATCTTTTTCAAAATATTTATCTTTAAATGCATTATATTGATCATAGAATGTTCCTAAAGCACCATATGAGCGAACTCCTCCAAAGTGACTGCTTTGAATTGCTAATAATACATCATATAACTCATTACCCATTTTACCATCAGCTTGTGCATAGTAATTATTACTTGCATCATATCTTAAACCATTAACCGTAACTGGTTGAGTTGGTTCTGAAAGTTCTGGATTTGGATTTGATGGCGTTCCACCATTTCCTGATGAAGGTAGTGTTGATGGATTATCACTTCCATTATCTGATTCTTCTGTAGATGACTCCTCAACAATGTTAAGTTTTACAACAGATGTGTATAAATTGTCATTTGAGTAGTCAAATGTCTTATCTTCATTTCTAACTGTTAATTTATATTTAACTGTTAGCGTTTGTGTTTGTGCATTATATTCGTAATTTAAGAAACTATTTGGATATTTCTTATTTTTGTATGTAAATTCTTTTTCTACATCATTTACTAATTGGAACTCATCGTTTTCAAATTCTGATTTGAATTTAAGAAATGCTGGTCCTTTTTTCTTATCCAATCCAACTGTTCTGTCTGTATACATATAAGCAATATTTTCGTGAGCATTTAACTTAGCTAAAACTTGTGTTTTTAAGTCTCCTGAAAGAGGCAATGAAACTAAAATATTGTTATATAAAGTTGTTATATCCTTTTCAATTGGTTGAACCACGTTACCTGAAAAATCAAGTGTAAATGTTGAAGTATACACATTGCTTCCAACTGCAATATAACCATCAGCTGGTTGTGTAACTTTATAACTAATTACAACTGTGTTTGTTTGTGCGTCAAATGAATCAACATCTATTAATTTGTTGCTTGTAATTTCTTCATTAGTGATTTCGTTTCCTGCAAATGCTTTATTAATAAGTTTAAACTCTTGAAAAATACCCTCATCATTTAACAACGCAACAAATGTATTATTTGTATCATTCAAACGAAGTGTGTTATCAGCAGCATTGAAGACAAGTTTTGCATTTTGTGCACTTAATCCTGAAACAATTGCTTGCTTGTTTTCTTCTGTTAAAGACATTGGGTTAGTAACTACGTTTGAAGCATCAGGTATTTCGTATTCGTTTATAGGTTGTCCTGGATTTGGTTCAGGATTTGGAATTGAAACAGGTGGACTTATTGGATCTGTAACTGGTTCCTTAGGTTCTGGTGTTGGTTTTTCATCAATTGGATTTGATGGTTCTGGATTTTTTTGTGAACATTGAGTTGATAATACTGATGTAGATGTAACAAATAGTGATAATACTAATAATGGTTTTAAAAACTTTTTCATACCCTTACTATTATCACTTTTTTAAAAAAGTGATAGAAAATAGCTTTAATTTTCACAAAATGTGAAAAAAATAAGCCATTTTGGCTTATTTTATTAATTCTTTTGCGTAGCTGAAACAAGTACCCCTAAGTTTGTGAATGGTTTAGGATTTGATCCGACTAAGTTTTCTAGTAAGTTAGGGTAGTCAATGAATGGGTTTCTTAATCCACCTTCAAATGCAGCAATTTTATTATTTCTTGCAACGTCAAATGGAGAAACTGGATCAGTTGCTGTTCAGTTTGCAAAAGTATTAAAGTAGTGTTCTTTAATGTAAGGCACTGTTCTTGTGAAGATTGATTGGGATGTAGCTGCTAAGTTTCTGTCATTGTAAGTTACAGTGAAGTAAAGGTATGATCTAGCAATGTCACCTTTGAATTCATTGATTGGTTCAAATGATGTCATACCAATTGAGTTTGTCCCTAATTTTCCACCGTTCATTGATGTTCAACTAGCAGAAGCATTTGCAACTAAATCGTGAGGATAGTTACTTCTTACTCCGTTTACTTTAATATCTGTTGGATAAATGTGGTGAATGTCTGAAACCATTGGTGATAGTTTACTGAATCAAGATTGAGGAATAACGTGTTCTCTGTTCATTCCATCACTCTCACCAGAAGCTTTATTACTTGTTGGGTAAGATCTATATGTGTATGGATCTGTACCTGTTGGGTTTTCAGAATAAATATCTAACATTGTGTTATCTTTTTCGAAGTAAATATCTCTGAATGGCGAGTTGCTTGATTGGTAGAAACCTGGAATATCTCCATATCCTCTAACACCTGATAAATGTGCTTTTTGAATCTTTAATAATGCAGCATATAATTCTGCACCGCTTTTTCCGTTAGCTGATGCATAGTAATTATTACTTGAATCATAGTTGTATGAGTAGTTTGAATTTACTGGTGTAATAGTTATATTTGAACTTCCTGTGTTTCCACCTGTTGTTGGTGGAGTTGTTGTAGTTTGTGCTTCCTTAAAGAAAACAGTAAATTTTGATGTGAATGTTTTAGTTGAAAATTCATATCCACTATTATCAGCAGAACCTGTGTTAATTGCAGCTTTGTATGTTAAAGTTAATTCATTTGTACTTGCATTAAATTGGAAGTTAATATCACCATTTGGTCTATCTGTGTCTTTGTATGTAAAAATTGGTTCTTCAAAGTTTGCTGGATGGAATTTAGCATTAATAGCTTCTTCAAATAATGCTCCAACAGCTGGTCCTGTTTTTCTGTTTAAACCAATTTCATTTGTATTTCTCATGAAGTATAAGAATTTGTTATTTCCATCTTTTAAATAAGTTAAGATTTGATCTTTTAAAGTAGCTGGAATTTCGATAGGTTTAAATACATTGCTTGCATTTTCTAATGAAACTTCAGCTGGTGCAGCAGGAATAACTGGTTTTGGTGTAACAATTTCTTTTCTTCCATTATCACTTGTTTTATTACATGAAAGTGAAACCATCGGTAAAATAGCACTAGCTGCTAAACTTGATGTTAAAAATAATTTTTTAAAAATTTTCTTCATTTTTCCTCCTTAAAATAAGGTTAAAAATTTCTATTATTTTAGTTGTATTATGTATCAATATAATTTAAAAATTATATTACTTATAATTTTATACAAATAAAAAATAAAAATATGGAAAATTTATTCCATATTTTGTGAAAAATTTACTTGTCTAAAAATTGAGATAAATACTTTGCAAGTCCAGATTGATTGCATGGGAATTCAGTAATTTCATCAGCAATTTTCTTTAGTTCAGGAACTGAATTTTGCATTGCAATTAATGTTCCAACTTTACCTTTTGTAGTTGAATCATTCATTGAATCACCAATGTGCATAGCATCTTCAGGATTAATTCCTTTAAGTTTGCAATATGCAACTTCAGCTTCACCTTTTGATGAACCAATCTTAGTAATTTCTAAGGTTTTATTTTTTTCTCCAACAAATGCTATTTCAAACATGTCTCCATATTTTTCTTTTCATCTTTTAGCAAATTTAGCAGCCTTTCTAGCTGATAAACTAGATAAAAGAGCCTTGTGTATAGGATAATCGTTTTTAAAGTCTTTGTATGGTTTTGCATTTGTAATTCATCTGAATTTCTTAGAAAAGTTTTTGTAAATTTTATTTACAAATTTAATAATGTAATATAAGTAGTTTTTTACATATACGTGTCTTGAATCAATCGTTACAAAAGCAAATTTTTTAGAGATTAAATCAAATAATAACTGTGCTTTTTCAGGTTCAATTATTTCCTCTGAAATAATTTTTCCATTCTCAACTGTAACAGCTCCATTTCAAGCTATATATGTAATTTCTCCTGTTAAACCTTTAACAATATCAGAAGTTTTTGCACTTAAACCACGACCAGTTGCAACTACAACTGGAATTTGTTTATTTAACTCTGTAAGTGTTTTTTTAGTAAATTCTGTTGCACTACGCATTCAGAATTTTTCTTCCGGTCCATCTAATGTGGTTCCATCTAGATCGATAAAGATAATTTTAGGTTTCTGCATTAATCTCCTATTTAACAATGTCAACTAAGTTTTTCATTAATGCAACTACAGTCATAGGTCCAACTCCACCAGGAACTGGTGTAATTGCAGCTACTTTATCTTTAACATCTTCAAAGTCAACATCACCTGATAATTCTGCTGAAAGTTTGTCATCCAAGTTAGTTCCAACATCGATAACAATAGCTCCTTCTTTAACATTGTGAGCTTTAATGTATTTTGCAACACCTATTGCAACGATTAAGATGTCTGCATTTTCAATACCCTTAATTCCTGTTTCTTCATTATATGTAGAAACGTTAGCATTTTTTCTTTTAATAATGTGTGCAAGAGGTTTTCCTACAACATGTGATCTTCCAACAACACATACTCTTTTGTTTTCTACATCAATTCCATAGTGTTCCATTAATTCTAAAACACCACGTGCTGTAGCTGGAATAAAGTGTTTGTCAGCTGTATCGTTATATAATCTGAATTCATTTTTTGTTGTAAGTCCATCAATGTCTTTATCGTATGGAACTGCATCTAAAATAACTTGAGTTGGTAAATGAGAAGGTAATGGCAACTGAACAATGATTCCATCGAATTTTTCATTGATTCTGTCCATTTTCTTAAGTAATCTGTCTTGAGAAATATCCTCATCAAACTTGAATAATTCAGCTTCAATCCCTAAATCTTCAGCTACTCTTAATTTGTGAGCTATGTATTTGTTTGAAGCAGCATTATCTCCTACTTGGATAATTGCCATTCTTAATTTTCTTTCTAAATCAAGATCAATTATCTCTTGTTTCAATTTAGCTAATTCTTGTTTAGCTAACTCTTTACCGCTTAATATTTGCATGATAATTCCTCCTCATATTTTTTAAGTTCATCTGTATATTTTTCTAATTTTGCTTTTTCAACAGCAACTTTATCAGCAGGAGCTTTTGAAACGAATCTTTCATTATTTAAAAGTTGCTCTGCTCTAGCTATTTCTGCTTTAACAAAATTAATTTTTTCTAAAAGGAGCTCTTTATTTCTTTGTTTTGTTTCATCTGATTGTTTTATGAATAAAACATTGTCATTTAGTGCTATTAAGCAATCGTTATTATCTTCGTATAAAGCAAATACCATTTTGTTAATTGTCTCAATAGCAACTTGTGGAACATCGTTTTTAAGTGAATAAATAAGAAGTTCTTTTTTAGAAATTTGATTATTTTCACGATATTTTCTAAGTTCAGTTACAACTTCAATAACTGTGTTTATATAATCGGTCGAATGATCATCTTCAAATGTAGGTCATAATTGTTCTAATAATTCTGCATTAAAGATTTCTGAATATAACCTGTCTGTTATGAATGGTAAGAATGGATGAAGCACAATTAAAGTTTTTCTTAATACTTCAAGAGCTGATTTTTTAGAATATGAACTCTTTAAGAATTCAACGTATCATCCACTAAGATCTGTGAAAATAAATTTGTAGATTTCTGAACCAATGATTGAAAACTCATAGTTATCAATAAGTGAATCGATCTTAACTGATAAGTTTTTAAGTTGATTTAATATTCACTTATCTGCATCAGTAGCTTCATTGTTATTATCTTCTAGTTCATTAATATATCTAGCAATGTTTCATAACTTGTTATTAACTCTTCAAGCAGCTTCAACTTTATCGTCTGAGAATTTAATATCTAAACCTGGTGTTGTGTTTGTGATTAAGAATCATCTTAAAGCATCTGAACCATATTTATCAACCATATCCATAGGGTCAACACCATTGTTTAATGATTTAGACATTTTTCTACCTTGTGCATCTCTAATAAGGCCGTGAAGTAGTAATCTATCAAATGGTTTTTGACCTGTAAATTCAAGTCCAAAGAAGTACATTCTAGCTACTCAGAAGAAAATAATGTCATAACCTGTAACTAAAAGAGATGTTGGATAATATCTTTTTAGTTTTTCATCGGTTTGAGGTCATCCTAAGAACACAAATGGAGCAAGTCCTGATGAGAATCAAGTATCTAGAACATCTGGATCTTGAACTCATCCTTCACCTGGTGAATCAACTTGAACTTTCATATTACCATCTTGGTCATATCAAGCAGGAATTCTGTGTCCTCATCAAAGCTGTCTAGAAATTGTTCAATCATAAACATTTTCCATTCATTGACGCATAGTTAATTCAAAACGTTTTGGATAGAACTTAACAGCTTCTGGAGAATCTAAATCTTTTAAGATTAAATCTCTGAAGTGTTCCATTTTAACAAATCATTGTGGTAGCACTAAAATTTCAACTGGTGTTTTAGATCTATCTGAAATACCAACATTTGAAATTGTTGTTTCAACTTTTTGAATATAACCATTATCTTGTAAGAATTGAGCAATCTTCTCTCTTGCAACAAATCTTTCTAAACCGTGGAATTCAGGTAATGCAGGATAGTTAATTAAACCATCTTTTGAAATTGTTTCATTAATTTCAAGATTGTGTTTTTTTATAATATCAATATCAACTTCAGCGTGTGCACTAAGTTTCATTAATCCTGAACCAAAGTCAATATCAACATATTCATCAGGTATGATTGGTAATTCTTTTTTAGTAATTGGGTGAATTACAACTTTTCCTTCTAAATCTTTGTATCTTGAGTCATTTGGATTAAATACAACAGCAACGTCGCTTAATAAAGTTTCAGTTCTAACAGTAGCAATTGTCAACACATTGCTTGAACCCTTAATTGGATAATTGATGTAGTACATTTTTTGCTCTGTAGGTTCATTATTAACTTCAATGTTTGATAAAGCAGTTTGTAACTTAACATCTCAGTTAATTGCTTTAACACCTTTGTAAATGAAACCTTTGTTGTATAAGTCGATGAAAACTTTTGAAACAGCTTCATTAGCTTCTGCATCAAGTGTGAATCTTTCAGCTGAATAATCAAGTGCTAGACCAATTTTTGATCATTGTTGTTTAAATAAGTTTGCATATTCATCTTTTCATTCTCAAATCTTATCAACGAAAGCTTCTCTGCCTAAATCGTGACGAGTTTGACCTGTTGATTGGAATAAAACATCCTCAACTTTTGATTGTGTAGCAATTCCAGCGTGATCCATACCTGGAACTCACATAACATCAAAACTATTAAGTTTCTTATATCTTATAATTGTGTCAGGTATATAAACATCAAGTGCATGACCTAAATGTAGCTTACCAGTTACGTTTGGTGGTGGTAACAAAATAGTGAAAGGTTTTTTATCTAAATCATGAGTTTGAAAATATTTCTTAGCTTGTCATTTTTTATCAATGTCTTTTTCAACTAGCGTGTGATTATATATTTTGTCCATTAATACCTCCGTTAAATAATTTCAAGGTATTTTTACTTAAAAAAATATCTATATAAATAATTATTAAAATTATAATAAATTTTGCTAAAATTCCTTGCCCCTTTTACTGGTAGCACATAAGTGAAAAAATAAAATGTTTATAAAACAATATAGTAAAATTTAATTGTATGAAGATAATTAGCACAAATAAAAAAGCTCATCACAACTATGAAATTATTGATAAATATGAAGCAGGAATAGAATTACTTGGTTGAGAAGTAAAATCAGCTAGAGCTAATTCAATTGACATTTCAAATGCATTTTGTTCAATCTACAAAGGTGAAATGTATCTTAAGGAAGCTTACTTCAAGCAATATATGCACGTAAAAGGTGATGAGTTTAGAGATAGAAAATTACTTCTTCATAAAAATGAGATTCGTAAGATTAAATTTGCTACAGAATCACAAAGTCTTACTATCATACCTTTAAAAATGTACTTTAATTCTTCATCAAGAATTAAAGTAGAAATAGCTTTAGCTAAAGGTCTTAAAAAGTATGATAAAAGACAACAAATCATTAAAGACGAAGTTAATAAAAAACTCAATAAGCTAATTAATTCATATAAATAATCATTATGGGGATATAATGGTTTCGACATACTTTGGGGTGTTGTTGTTGCAGTAGTGTGGTAGACTATAATTACTTCTAGACTTTCTTAAATGGAAACGCTAAAAAAGAAAACAAAGTTTCAAACTTTGCGATGTTCTCAATGAACAACTTAAACCCAGTTTTTGCTTAATTAAATGCAATCTGGTGGCTTTAATGTAGCTCCTTTCTATATTAAAGTTGGTCTTAAGAGGATAGCATTAGCTTTGGCAAACTAATGTGAAATTTAGCCAAACTGTTTAATATTTTTCGAATACTTTATCATTAAAACAGTTGTCAAAAGTATTCTAAACTGTAGACGCAGCAACATGCTCAATTTGTGGACAGGGGTTCGATTCCCCTTATCTCCACCATTAGCCGCTTTAGTTCTAGTGGTAAAACAGTTGACTCGTAACCAACCATCATGAGTTCGATTCTCATAAGCGGCACCATTAGATTAATCTATTTAAACATCATGACTATCAAAGTTGTGATTTTTTTAATGTCTTTTTTAAAACAATCACTAACAGAATTTACTTACATTTTTTTAGAATAAGGATAGATAGCAAAGTTATCTACTGTAATTATTAAAAGGAATGTATAAAAATAACTAAAATATTGATTCCATTTGGTGCAAT